>NZ_JBEZLR010000084.1:0-42407 GCF_040652275.1 Streptomyces sp. NPDC048275 | reverse complement strand
CCCGCTCGAGCGAAGCCGAGAGTGGGGGAGTCGGCAACCGACGACAACGCCGCAGATCGGCGTGCCAGACCCCGCGTCTCCGGCATGATCCGCCGAACGTCCAGCTCAACGGCGCCATGGAGGATCTGAGGGATCCGGCGGATGATGGACCTCGGGGCGATGTCGATGCGGAGGTCGCCCGATGACTGTCGCGCGTCGTGAACAGCTCCGGCGCGGTGATACAGCTGCCCTGGACATCTGTGTCGTTGCCGCGCTGTACTACGGCTCGGCCAAGCTGGGGCTCCTTCAGCAACTGGTGCGCGACCAGGTCACCCCGCTGTGGCCGCCGACCGGTATCGCCCTGGCGAGCCTGCTCCTGCGCGGCCCGCGGGTCTGGCCCGGGATCGCGCTCGGCGCGCTCCTGGTCAACGCCTCCCTCGGGCCGTCGGTCTGGGCCGTGCTCGTGATCGCGTCGGGAAACACCCTCGCGCCCCTCTGCTCGTACATGCTGCTGCGCCGTACGGGATTCCGTATCGAATTGGACCGTTTGCGGGATGCGCTCGCGCTGATCTTTCTCGGTGCGTTCACCGGGATGCTGGTCAGCGCGACGACAGGCAGCGGGACCCTGGCTCTCGCCGGTGTGCTGAGTGCCGACCAGTTCTGGCCGACGTGGTCGGTCTGGTGGACCGGCGATGCGATGGGCGTACTGGTGGTGACGCCGGTCCTGCTCGTTCTGCGCTCAGCACGCTGGCCGAAGGACGCTCCGCTCTCCCGTTGGGTGGAGGGGCTGCTGCTCCTCGCAGCCACTTACTGCGTCGGTGTCCTGGAGACCGGCAACACCCCCCTCATATTCCTCGGCTTCCCGTTGCTGATCTGGGCGGCCTTCCGCTTCCAACTGGCCGGGGCAGCGCCCTGCGCCCTGGCCGTGTCGACCTTCGCGGTCATCGCCGCCGCCCAGGGGTCCGGCCTGTTCGCCGGTCACGACCTGCTCACCAACATGATCACCCTGCAGGCGTTCAACGGTTCCTCCTCGCTGACCGCCCTGCTCGTCGCGGCGGCCGTCAGCGAGCGCAACCAGACCCAGAAGGAGGTCGAGCGGGCCTGCGGGCATCTCGCCGCAATGGTGGCCAAGATCGCCGCGGGTGGCTACCACCCGGCACCCCCCGACGGCGACGGCGCGAAGGACGAGGAGCAAGAGCACAGCGGACGGACCAGAAGACCGGCGTGATCAGACGCCCGGCGTCGATTCCTCGGCACGGAAACCGTTCGCCAGACAGGTGAGCGCTCTGCTTGGCTCGCCCCATGAGCGATCTTCACATCCGCTGCGCCACCCTCGCGGACATCGACACCGTGCTGCAGTTCTGGCGCGAAGCCGCGGAAGGAACCAGCATCAGCGACGACCACGACGGAGTGGCCCGTCTCCTCACACGGGACCCCGAAGCCCTGCTCCTCGCCGAGCGCGACGGCCTCCTCACAGGAACCGTCATAGCCGGCTTCGACGGATGGCGATGCTCCGCCTACCGACTGGCCGTACACCCGAACCACCGCCGACAAGGCATCGCCACCGCTCTGCTCGAAGCCGCCGAACAACGCTTCGCCGCGCTGGGCGGGCGACGCGTCGACGCCATGGTCCTGGAAACCAACGAACGGGCACACCACACCTGGGCCGCGGCTGGCTACCAGCGCGAGGACCACTGGCGGCGCTGGGTCAAGCCCCTGTAGGCGCGGAGGGGGAAGCTTGTCAGCAGCTTCGACGGCCGGCGCCGCCATCCGTACCGGCTCGCGGCGCATCCCGACGCCGCCGGGTACGCGCCCGAGGAGCAGTGATGCCGTCGGGTGAAGCCGCTCGCCGACTGAACGGGGCGCCGACCACCGAAGAGCCCCTTTGCTCGTCCTTTACTATTGGGGGATCGATCGATCCGTCGATCCCCCAAACGAAAGGTGTGAGCGTCCGCCCATGGGCGAGCCTCCCAGTACCCGACATCGCGCGATCCTCCCGCCCCTGGCCGATCATGGGACGGAGGTGACCCGATGACCGAAACGCTGCTCCTTCTGGTGGCGATTCTGCTCTCCGTGGCCTGTGGCGCCTTCGTCGCGGCGGAGTTCTCGCTGACCACGGTCGAGCGCAGCGAGCTGGAGCACGCCGTCGAACGCGGCGAGCGCGGTGCGTCGGGAGCCCTCAAGGCGGTACGGAACCTCACTTTCCAGCTCTCCGGCGCCCAGCTCGGCATCACCGTCACCAACCTGGTCGTCGGCATGCTCGCCGAGTCGTCCATCGCCAAGCTGATCGCGGGTCCGCTGGAGTCGATCGGTGTGTCGAGCTCCGCGTCGCACTCGGTGGCACTGGTCATCGCTACGGCGCTGTCGACGGTCTTCCTCATGGTCGTCGGTGAGCTCGTGCCCAAGAACTGGGCGATCTCCTCGCCACTCGCCGTGGCCAAGCGGGTGGCGACGCCACAGCGCTGGTTCAGCGCCTCGTTCCGCCCGTTCATCACGCACCTCAACAACACGGCGAACCATGTCGTACGCCGTTTCGGCCTCGAGCCCGCCGAGGAGCTGGCCTCCGCGCGCGGACCCCAGGAACTGGTGGCCCTTGCCCGGCACTCCGCCAAACAGGGCGCCCTGGAAGCAGACACCGCCGAGCTGTTCGTGCGCACCCTCAATCTCGCGGACCTCACCGCGGAGAACGTGATGACCCCGCGGGTCCAGGTCATCGCGCTGGACGTCCAAGCGACCTGCGAGGACGTGGCGAACGCGACGCGGGCGACGGGCCTGTCCCGTTTCCCCGTCTATCGCGGCAGTCTCGACTCGGTCGTCGGCATCGCACACATCAAGGACGTACTGACCGTCCCCGCCGAACGCCGGACGCAGACACGTGTCGCCCAGGTCATGCGCGAGCCGCTGCTCGTCCCGGAGTCACTGACCGTCGAGCGGTTGCTGGACCGGCTCGAGGGCAAACGCACCATGGCCGTGATCATCGACGAGTATGGCGGCACCGCCGGGGTCGCCACCCTGGAGGACATCGTGGAGGAGGTCGTCGGCGAGGTCCGCGACGAGCACGACCCGCACGAGACGCCCGACCTCGCCCCGGCCGGCACGGACGACGAGGGGCGCGCGCTGTACTCGGCCGACGGATCCGCCCGCACCGACCACCTGGCACGCGTCGGACTGCTGGTGCCCGACGGTCCGTACGAGACGCTGGCCGGTTTCATGGCGACCGGGCTCGGCCGCATTCCCGCGGTCGGGGACACCCTCGAGGTCGCCGGATGGCGGCTCGAAGTGGTGGACGCCTCGGGGCGGCGGGCCTCACGGGTGCTGTTGCGCGCGCCGCGTGACGAGGAGGAGGGGAAGCGATGACCGCCGTACAACTGCTGATCGGCTTTGCGACGCTGGTCGTGAACGCCTTCTTCGTGGGCGCCGAGTTCGCGCTGATCTCGGTGCGCCGCAGTCAGATCGAGCCACATTCCGAGCGGGGCGACCGGCGGGCGCGCAGTGTGCTGTGGGGTCTGGAGCACGTGTCCGCGCTGATGGCCGCCGCACAGCTGGGCATCACCCTGTGCACGCTGGTCCTCGGCGTCGTGGCCGAGCCCGCTATCGCGCACCTGCTGGAACCGGTGTTCCACGCGGTGGGGGTGTCGCAGAGCGCGGGCCACGCCGTCTCGTTCGTGATCGCGCTCGCCCTGGCGACCTATCTGCACATGCTGCTCGGCGAGATGGTGCCGAAGAACATCGCGCTCGCGGAGCCGGTGCGCACCGCGCTGCTGCTCGGGCCGCCGCTGGTGGCGCTCTCGCGCGCGTTGCGCCCAGTGATCTTCACGATCAACGCCTTCGCGAACGGGTTGCTGAAGCTGCTGCGGGTCGAGACGAAGGACGAGGTCTCCGCGACCTTCTCCGACGACGAACTCGCCCGCCTGGTCCAGGACTCCACCGCCGCCGGGCTCCTCGACGACCGCGCCCAGGAGCGGCTGCACGACGCGCTGGAGCTGGGCCGCCGCCCGGTGCGCGACGTCGTGCTCCCGCTGGAATCCATCGTCTACGCGCGCGTGGGCGTCACTCCGGAGGAATTGGAGCGGCTATCCGCCGAGTCCGGTTTCTCCCGCTTCCCCGTGGTGGACGAGGGGCGCCGCATCGTGGGCTATCTGCACGTCAAGGACGCGCTGGACGCGATGCCGCGCGACCTGCCGTTCCGGGTGCAGGACATGCGGCCCATCGCGCGCGTCCGGGAGAGCACCCCGCTGGACGACGTGCTCACGGCGATGCGGCGTAGTCGTACGCATCTCGCGGCGGTCATGGGCAGCGACGGGCGGCTCGCGGGGCTGGTGACGATGGAGGACGTCCTGAGGGAGCTGTTCGGCCAGTCGGCATGAGCACCGCCGGGCCGTCCGGGGCCCGGCGGCCCGACCTACCGACGAGTAGGCGCACGGGTTATCATCTTTCCCGCCATGCAGACGAATGCCAATTACACCAGTCTTGTCGCGATCGGCGACTCCTTCACCGAGGGCATGTCGGACCTGCTGCCCGACGGCTCCTACCGCGGCTGGGCCGATCTCCTGGCGAGCCGGATGGCCGCGCGAACGCCCGGTTTCCAGTACGCCAACCTCGCGGTGCGCGGCAAGCTCATGGGACAGATCGTCGAGGAGCAGGTGGACGTGGCGGCTGCCATGCGGCCCGACGTGATCACCCTCGTGGGCGGGCTCAACGACACGCTGCGGCCCAAGGTCGACATGGAGCGCGTCCGCGGGCTCCTGGAGGAGGCCGTGGAGCGGCTCGCCCCCGCCTGCAAGCAGCTCGTCCTGATGCGCAGCCCCGGCCGCAACGGCCCGGTACTCGAACGGTTCCGGCCGCGCATGGAGGAACTCTTCGCCTGCGTCGAGGACCTCGCCGACCGGCACGGCGCGCTGGTCGTCGACCTGTACGGGGCGCCCTCGCTCGCCGACCCCCGCCTGTGGGACGTGGACCGGCTGCACCTGACGGCCGAGGGACACCGCCGGGTCGCGGAGGCCGTGTGGCAGACGCTGGGCTACGAGCCGCAGGACACGGACTGGCGTACGCCGATGCCGCCCACGGCGCCGCCCGGATGGGTCGCCCGCCGTACCACCGACGCCCGCTTCGCCAAGCAGTACCTGCTGCCATGGATCGGGCGACGGTTGACGGGCCGCTCATCGGGTGACGGACGCCCGGCCAAACGGCCGGAGCTGCTGCCGTACGAGGGGTCGGCGGGGTAGATACGGCGGGAGGGAGCCCGTACGGGAGAAGGAAGTCCCATGCCCACCACCGTGATCAACCTCAAGGGCCGCATTCACGACTTCGGCCCCCGCCTGGAGAAGGCCCCACCGGACCTCGTCTACATCGGCCGCCGCTGGACCATGGGGCACTGGGACCTCCCGCAGCACCCGCTCTACAACCCGTTCGCCTACGACACCCCCACCAAGAAGCGCGACGGAACCCGCGCCGAGGTCATGGCCAAATACCGGGCGTATCTCCTCGAACGCCCCGACCTGCTCGCCCAGGTGCCCGCCCTGCGCGGCAAGACGCTGGCGTGCTGGTGCGCACCCGAGCTGTGCCACGGCGACATCCTGGCCGAGATCGCGGACGGCTCGACGGCGGGCGCTCGGCCTGCCTGAGCGCTCACTCCCACGGATGGCCCCCGGTGGCGCGGGCGTGCCCGGTCCTGCTTGCTGGACCGAGAGCGGCATCGGGAGAGAAAGCGAGTGCCCATGGAGCCGAAGGAGGAGCGGTTGCGGACGCCGCGGGCCGCCGGCATGGCGGGGGCGGTGTTCGCGGTACTGCTGGCGGTCGCCATCGTGCTGATGCGGATCTCCATCCCCGCGGGGGACGCCGGCGGCGCGGCGGTCGATCCGGACATGCGGTGGGCGGTGCGTACGGCACTGGAGATCGTCCCGTTCGCGGGAATCTTCTTCCTGTGGTTCATGGGCGCCCTGCGCGCACAGGTCGGCGCAGCCGAGGACAGATTCATCGCCACCGCATTCCTGGGCAGTGGGCTGGTGTTCGTCGCCACCATGTTCGGTGCCGGTGCCGCGGCGGGGACCGTACTGAACGAGACTCAGCCCTCGGGCTTCGGCCGCCACTTCGCGTACACACTGATGACGACGTACGCGCTCCGGATGGCGGCGGTGTTCATCTTCACCACCTCGACCATCGGGCACCGCCTCGGCGTCTTGCCCCGTCCGCTCGCCGTCTTCGGGTACCTCGTGGGTCTTGTCCTGCTCCTTGTGGGGGCCGGCCTGCCCTGGTCCGAGCTGGCCTTCCCGGTCTGGGCACTGGTCGTCAGCATCCACATTCTCCGCGTCGGTCTGCCCGATTCGCCCCCCACCGGCGACACGAAGTGAGTCGTCCTCCCATCGGCCGCCCCTGGTGAGCGGCTGCGCGCCGTCTCGCCCATGCTGGCAGCGAGGGGGCGAGAGGGGACCACGGAAAGGCTGATCCTCGGTGAGGCTTGTCGTCGATCTCAACCGATGCCAGGGCTACGCGCAGTGCGCGTTCCTCGCTCCTGACGTTTTCACCATGCACGGAGACGAGGCGTTGCTCTACAACCCGCACGCCGACGAGCGGGGACGCGACGAAGTGGAACGCGCCGTCGCCGCGTGCCCCGTCCAGGCCATCCTCGTCGAGGCGGACGCCGTGGACGAAGCTTCCGGCCCCGACCGGGAGGCGACCGGTGGACAGTGACGGATACCTGAACCGGTTCAAGCGCGAAGGGCGCATCGTCGTCGTCGGCGCTTCGCTGGCGGGGCTGCGGGCCGCGGAGACCTTGCGTGCGGAGGGCTTCACCGGCTCGCTCACGATGATCGGGGACGAGCCGTACAAACCGTACGACCGCCCCCCGCTGTCCAAGCAGGTCCTGCTGGGCAAAGCGAATGCCGACCGCACCCTCCTGCCCCGGCGCCGGAACATCGACGCGCGGTGGCGCCTCGGGGTGCCGGCCGCCGGTCTCGACATGGCGGCCAGGCGGGTCCGGCTGGCCGACGGCGACGAAGTGGAGTACGACCGGCTGCTCATCGCCACCGGCGTACGGGCCAGGCCCTGGCCTCAGGAGAACGAGGCGCAGCTCGACGGGGTGTTCGTGCTGCGGACCCGCGACGACGCCGTGGCGCTGGAGCGCGCGCTCGCGCAGGGTCCCCGCCGGGTGCTCGTCATCGGCGCCGGGTTCACCGGCTCGGAGATCGCCTCCGCCTGCCGGGAACGCGGGATCGCGGTCACCGTGGCCGAACGGGGCGCCGCGCCCCTGGTCGGAGCACTCGGCGGAGTCATCGGCGAGGTCGCGGCCGAGATGCACCGCGAGCACGGCGTCGACCTGCGCTGCGGCATCATGGTGACCGGCCTGGAGGGCGACTCGGCGGGACGCGTCCGGGCCGCGCATCTGTCCGACGGGAACACCGTCGACGCCGATGTGGTGGTCGTGTCCCTGGGCGCCCTGCGCAACACCGAATGGCTCGCCGGATCCGAACTCGGCGCGGGCCCCCGGGGCATCGCGTGTGACGCCGGCTGCCGGGCCTTCGACATCCGGGGCATCGTGACCGACGACATCTTCGTGGCCGGGGACGTCGCACGATCCCCGCATCCGCTGTTCGGATACCAGTTCCTGTCCCTGGAGCACTGGGGCAACGCCGTCTCCCAGGCCGAGACCGCGGCACACAACATGGTGAGCGAAAGCGCGGACCGCCGCCCCCACATCTGGGTGCCCGCCTTCTGGTCCTCCCAGTTCGGCGTGAACATCAAGTCCGTCGGGGTGCCGTCGATGGGAACGGAGATCCTCGTCGCGCAGGGCTCCCTCAGAGAGCGCAGATTCACCGGCGTATACGGCTATCAGGGGCGCGTCATCGCCGCCGTCACCTTCGACCAGTCGAGGTGGCTGCAGTTCTACCAGCAGCTCATCGAGACCACGGCGCCGTTCCCGCCGCCCTTCCCCACGGTGGACCGTCGCCCCGAGGGGCAGCAGCCGATGCCCGCGGACTTCCCCGACCCGTCCGTGCCCACGCACGGCCCGACCGTCACCCTCAGCGGATATTCGCCGGACGACCGGCGGCTGACGTTCACTCCCGGCCGGCACTGATCCGACGCTCACGAGGACGCACCATGACGCACGCCATCCTGCGGCAGATTCTCGACTACACCCACCGTGCCAACCCGTATCCGCTGTACGAGGAGCTGCGCAGAACGCCGGTGCTCCACGACGCTGACGGGCCGTACGTCGTCAGCGGGTACTACGACATCCAGAGCCTTCTGCACGATCCACGGATCAGCTCGGACGCCCGCAATCTGAAGGCGACGGCGAGCGGGCCCCTGGCCGGCGAGGAGGAGGAGACGGCCCTGCCGCCGAGCTTCCTGCGGCTCGACCCGCCGGAGCACGACCGGCTGCGGCGGATGACGAACCGGCCCTTCGGCCCACCGCACTGCCCGCGACGTGTCTACGACATAAGCGGCGAACTGCACGACATCGTCTCCGGGCTCATCGACGGTATCGGCGACACGGAGCGGATCGATCTGGTCGACCAGTTCTCGTATCCCTTCCCGGTGACCGTGATCTGCAGGCTGCTGGGAGTGCCGCGGGAGGACGAGGCACGCTTCCACACCTGGGCGGACACCCTTGCCGCCGGCCTGGACCCCGACCCGGACGCCGATCCCGACGAGCGCGCCAAGGTGACGCAGAGTGCCCGCATGGAGCTGGGCATGTATCTGAACGGGCTCATCGAGGAACGCCGCAAAAAGCCCGGCGACGACATGCTGTCGGAGTTGGCCACCGGGCACGGACCGGACGGCACCATGACGACGATGGAACTCCTGAGCAGCGCGGTACTTCTGCTGGTCGCCGGTCATGAGACCACGGTCAACCTCATCACCAACGGCATGCTGACCCTGCTGCGCAACCCCGACGTCCTCGGGCGGCTGCGCGACGACCCGAAGCTGTCCGTCCCCATCGTCGAGGAGTTGCTCCGATTCGAGCCACCGGTGCAGCTGCTGCCGCAGCGCACCACACTCGCCGACATCGAGGTCCGTGGCGTCACCATCCCCAAGGGCGCGTCGCTGTGGCTGGTGCTGGCCGCGGGAAACCGTGACCCCGACCGCTTCAAGGATCCGGAGCGGTTCGACCCGGACCGCGGGGACATCCAGCACCTGGGCCTCGGCAGCGGCATCCACGCCTGCTTCGGCGCCCCGCTGGCCCGGCTGGAGGCACAGCTCGCGCTGAGCGAGCTGGCCCGCAGGCTGGAGAACCCCCGGCTGCTGGAGGACCCACCCCCCTACCGGCAGAACGCGGTCCTGCGCGGCCCGCGCCATCTGCCGATCGCCTGCGACGGCATCCGCCCGTAGGGCAGGTCGGCTGCTGACCTGCGCTCTCTGGACCGTGCGGGCGTTCCGGAGCCCCCCGGGACGCCGGGTAAACTCCGTCCACGTGACTGCCGCGCCTGCAAAGCCCCGTATCCCCAACGTCCTCGCCGGACGCTACGCCTCCACCGAGCTCGCCACGCTCTGGTCCCCCGAGCAGAAGGTGAAGCTGGAGCGTCAACTCTGGCTCGCCGTGCTGCGGGCGCAGAAGGACCTCGGGATCGAGGTGCCGGACGCCGCCATCGCCGACTACGAGCGCGTGCTCGACCAGGTCGACCTGGCCTCGATCGCCGAGCGCGAGAAGGTCACGCGGCACGACGTGAAGGCGCGGATCGAGGAGTTCAACGACCTCGCCGGGCACGAGCACGTGCACAAGGGCATGACGTCCAGGGACCTCACCGAGAACGTCGAGCAGCTGCAGATCCGGCTCTCGCTGGAGCTGATGCGCGACCGTACGGTGGCCGTCCTGGCGCGGCTCGGGAAGCTCGCGGGCGAGTACGCCGAGCTGGTCATGGCCGGCCGCTCGCACAACGTCGCGGCGCAGGCGACCACGCTCGGCAAGCGCTTCGCGACCGCCGCCGACGAGCTGCTCGTCGCGTACGGCCGGGTCGAGGAACTGCTCGGCCGCTACCCGCTGCGCGGCATCAAGGGCCCGGTCGGCACGGCCCAGGACATGCTGGACCTGCTCGGCGGCGACGCGGCGAAGCTCGCCGACCTGGAGCAGCGCATCGCCCGGCACCTCGGCTTCTCGCAGGCCTTCACCTCCGTCGGCCAGGTCTACCCGCGCTCGCTCGACTACGAGGTCGTGACCGCGCTGGTGCAGCTGGCGGCCGCCCCGTCCTCGACCGCCAAGACGATCCGGCTGATGGCCGGGCACGAGCTGGTGACCGAGGGCTTCAAGCCGGGCCAGGTCGGCTCCTCCGCGATGCCGCACAAGATGAACACCCGCTCCTGCGAGCGCGTCAACGGCCTGATGGTCATCCTGCGCGGCTACGCCTCGATGACCGGCGAGCTGGCGGGCGACCAGTGGAACGAGGGCGACGTGTCGTGCTCGGTCGTACGCCGGGTCGCGCTGCCCGACGCGTTCTTCGCGCTGGACGGTCTGCTGGAGACCTTCCTCACGGTCCTCGACGAGTTCGGGGCCTTCCCGGCCGTCGTCGCGCGCGAGCTGGACCGCTACCTGCCGTTCCTCGCGACGACCAAGGTCCTGATGGGCGCGGTGCGCGCGGGCGTCGGCCGCGAGGTCGCGCACGAGGCGATCAAGGAGAACGCGGTCGCCTCGGCCCTCGCCATGCGCGAGCAGGGCGCCGAGCGCAACGAGCTGCTCGACAAGCTCGCCGCGGACGAGCGCATCCCGCTGGACCGCGCTCAGCTCGACGACCTGATGGCCGACAAGCTGTCCTTCACGGGTGCCGCCGCCGACCAGGTCGCCGTCGTCGTCGCTCGTATCGAGGAGATCGTGAAGCAGCACCCGGAGGCGGCGGGCTACACGCCGGGAGCGATCCTCTGACGCGGCTGACTGCCGCGGACCTGGAGGCCGCCCGCGACCGGCTGGTGCCGGATGTCGTCGCGGACGGCCTCGAGGTACTTTTCTGCGGCATCAATCCAGGCCTGATGACGGCCGCCACGGGCCACCATTTCGCCCGCCCCGGCAACCGGTTCTGGCCCGTGCTGCACCTTTCCGGGTTCACGCCGCGGCTGCTGAAGCCGTCGGAGCAGGGCGAGTTGCTGTCGTACGGGCTGGGCATCACCAACGTGGTGGCGCGTGCGAGCGCGCGAGCCGACGAGCTGACCGCGGAGGAGTACCGCGAGGGCGGGCGGCTGCTGAGCGCCAAGGTGGAGCGGCTGCGGCCGGGGTGGCTGGCGGTGGTGGGCGTGATGGCGTACCGGGCCGCGTTCGGTGACCGCAAGGCTCAAGTCGGGCCGCAGGAGCGGACGATCGGGAAGAGCCGGGTGTGGGTGCTGCCCAATCCCAGTGGGCTCAACGCCCATTGGACGGCGGCGACGATGGCGGAGGAGTTCGGGCGGTTGCGGGAAGCCGCACAGGCCGCTGAGCAGGTCACAGGGGCCTGAGGAGTCAGGCGTCGCGACGCCGTACGCTCCACGCGCCGGCGACCAGGGCTGCCGCCGTCCAGGCCGCGGTCACGGCGAGCCCCGTCCAGGGGCCCAGGACACCGTCCCACGTCTCGTGGAAGACTACCTGGCCCGCCTTGTCGGGCAGGAAGTCGGCGACGCCTGCCGACGCGGTCCCGACGACAAAGGAGACGATCAGCAGGAACGGGATCAGGATGCTCAGCGTGGCGACACCGCTGCGCAGGACTGCGGCGAGGCCGGCCGCGAACAGGGCCATCAGCGCCAGGTAGATGCCGCAGCCGGCGACGCCACGCAGCCCCTCGCTCCAGGTCAGGCCGCTCGCCTTCGTCCCGAGAGTCGCCTTCCCCACAGCCAGGCTCACCGCTCCCGTGGCCAGGCCGACGGCCAGCACGGGGATCGCGATCGCCACGGCCTTGGCCGCGAACCACCGCACCCGGTCGGGCATCGCGGCCAGCGACACCCGCAGCGCGCCGCCCTGGAACTCAGCCGAGACGGCCTGCGCGCCGAAGGTGATCGCCGCGATCTGTCCGAAGCTGACGCCGAAGAACGCCGAGAACAGTGGGTCGAACTCCTCGCCCTCGGAGTCGAGTCCGGCGATCGCGGAGAACAGCGCGGTGGCGAGAACGACGCCGCACAGGGCTCCGACCATCGACCGCAGGGTCCGGATCTTGATCCACTCCGCGCGGAGTGCGGGTGCGAATGTCATGGTCAGGCCTCCTGAGGCTGCGTCGGGGACGGCGTGGCGGCGAACTCGGTCTCGGTGGCCGTCAGATCCAGGTAGGCCTGCTCCAACGTGCCTTCCTCCGCCGCGAGTTCGAGGACGGTCACGCCCGCGGCCGAGGTGAGGTGCCCGATGTCCTCCACGCGTGCGTGGAACACGGTCCAGCGTCCGTCCTCGCCCTCGACGGCCTCGATGCCGTGGTCCGCGAACAGGCCGCCCAGAGCGCCACCGTCGGTGGTGCGCACCCGTACCCGGGGCTGCACGCGCGCGTCGATGAATCCCCGCATGGGTGTGTCGGCGAGGAGTCGGCCCCGGCCGAGGACGACGAGGTGGTCGGCGAACGACGCGGTCTCGTTCATCAGGTGGCTGGAGACCAGGACGGTACGGCCCTCCCGGGCCAGCCCGCGCATCAACTCCCGGATCCAGATGATCCCTTCGGGATCGAGCCCGTTCGACGGTTCGTCGAGCAGCACGACGGGCGGGTCCCCGAGGAGCGCTCCCGCGACGCCCAGTCGCTGGCGCATGCCAAGGGAGTACGTCTTCACCCGGCGCCGCGCGACGGAAGCGAGCCCCACCTCCTCGAGGACCTCGTCCACGCGGCGCTCCGGGATGCGGTGGCTCGCGGCGAGCGCCCTCAGATGGTCACGGGCGGTCCGCGATCCGTGCGGGGCCTGCGCGTCGAGCAGGGCGCCGACGTGGCGCAGCGGCTCGTGGAGGGTGGCGTAGGCGCGGCCGCCGACGGTGGCGGTGCCGGACGTGGGCCGGTCCAGGCCGAGCACGAGCCGCATGGTGGTGGACTTTCCGGCGCCGTTGGGACCGAGGAAGCCGGTGACGCGGCCGGGGAGAACGCTGAAGGTGAGCTGGTCCACGGCGCGTGTGCTGCCGTACTCCTTGGTGAGGTCTTGGACGTCGATGCTGGTCATGGCCCCAGCCTGGCCGCCGCTGAGGGGCCGTCACCTCCCCCGCGGGGGGACGCCGTCTCCCCCGCCCGGGGGAAGCCTGTTGTCAGTGCGGCCTGTCACGATGACGCAATGGCTCGCTTTCTGCGCCCGCTGTTACGGGGGACGACGTACACGCGTTGGCTGCACCTCTGGGTGCCGATGCTGTTCACCAGCGTGTGGCTGTTCGTCGACATCTCGAAGCCGTGGGTGCCCGCGGTGGTGCTGATTCCGTTGGGGCTGATTCCGGCCGTACGGCGGGGCGAGGGCGTGCAGGCGCAGTTCATGCTCGCGCGGGGCGGCGGGGAGGCGGCGTTCTCGGTCGCTCCATCGGCCACGTGGCGGGACCGCTGGCGGACCGTGCTCTGGCTGGAAATCCGGCTGGTGGGCGGGTGGGTGGCTAGTGGGCTCACCGTATGGCTGCCGCTGATCGCCGGCGAGCTGATCAACGTGGCCATGGGCAATCCGGCGACCGACAACCCCTTCGTGCCGGTCTCGCACCCGCACTGGGCCTACGCACTGCTCTTCCCCTTCCCGCTGCTCGCCCTTTACGGCGCGGTCGTCGGCCTCGGCAAGCTGATCACGGCGATAGCGCGCCGCCTCCTGGGCCCCTCCCCCAGTGAGCGGCTCGCCGCCCTGGAGGAACGCACCGATCAGCTCTTGGAGCGCAACCGCATAGCCCGTGAGCTGCACGACTCCATCGGTCACGCGCTGACCGTCGCGGTGGTGCAGGCCGGCGCGGCCCGGGCGGCCGGGGACCCCGCGTTCACCGACCGGGCCCTGGGCGCCATCGAGGACACCGGCCGGGCCGCCCTGGAAGACCTGGAGCGGGTGCTCGGCGTGCTGCGGGAGGCGGAGCGTCCGGTGAGCAGCCGCCCCACGCTGACCGAGGCCGACCGGCTCCTGGAGTCGGCGCGCGCTTCCGGCGCCAAGGTCGAGGCCGAGGTGACGGGGCCCGTGGAGACCGTGCCGGGTCCGGTGTCCCGCGAGGGGTATCGCATCCTGCAGGAATCGCTCACGAATGTCCTGCGGCATGCGGAGGGCGTACCGGCCCGGGTCTGTATCGAGGTCCAGGACGGCAGGCTCGTCCTGGAGGTCCGCAATCCGCTCACCGCGGAGATATCGGGGCCCGGCCGGGGCAGCGGGCTGCGTGGGATACGGGAGCGTGCGGCACTGCTCGGCGGGCGGGCGCGCACGGGTCCGGACGCGGGTGACTGGCAGGTGCATGTAGAGCTGCCGCTGCGCTGATCTACGCTGGCCGGATGCCGGTCACCGTGCTCCTTGTCGACGACGAACCCCTCGTACGCGCTGGTCTGCGCGCCGTTCTGGAGGCCCAGCCCGACATCGAGGTCGTCGGGGAGGCGGCCGACGGTGCCGCGGTGATCCCGCTGGTACGGCAGCTGCGGCCCGATGTCGTCGCCATGGACGTACGGATGCCCCTGATGGACGGCATCGAGGCCACCCGCGCGGTGCTGCGGACCGTGGCCGATCCGCCGAAGATCCTCGTGGTGACGACGTTCGAGAACGACGAGTACGTCTACGAGGCGCTGCGCGCGGGGGCCGACGGGTTCTTGCTGAAGCGGGCGCGGCCCGCCGAGATCGTGCACGCGGTGCGGCTGGTCGCCGAGGGCGAGTCGCTGCTGTTTCCGGCCTCCGTACGGCAGTTGGCCGCCGAGTACGGGGACGGCGCCGGGAATTCCGCGGCGCGGGCGGCGATGGCGCGGGCCGCGCTGACCGAGCGGGAGGCGGAGGTACTGCGGCTGATGGCCCGGGGGCTGTCGAACGCGGAGATCGCGGCGCGGCTGGTCGTCGGGACCGAGACGATCAAGTCCCACGTCAGTGCCGTGCTGGCGAAGCTGGGGGCCCGGGATCGTACGCAGGCGGTCATCGCGGCGTACGAGTCCGGTTTCGTGGCCCCGGGCTGACAGCGACCCGTCGGTGGCAAAGGGGGTCCCCGGCCCTCGCCGGAGTGCGCCGTGCCGAGTACGATCCGGCCAACACGCGCGCGAGCTGGGAGGACGGACGTTGGGGCGGTTGACCGGCGGGGACCCCTCTCTGCTGCGGAGGATCAATTCCGCGGTGGTGCTGCACGCGCTGCGGTCCACGGACTGCGCGACGCTCACCGAGATCACCCGGGTGACCGGATTGTCCCGGCCCACGGTCGAGGGCGTCGTCGAGGGGCTGACCGAGGCCGGGCTCGTGGTCGAGACGGCAGCCGAGGAGGGCGCCGCGCGGCGCCAGGGCCGCCCGGCGCGGCGGTTCCGGTTCCGGGCCGAGGCAGGTCATCTGCTGGGCCTGGAGATCGGCCCGCACCGCGTTGCCGGGCTCCTCGCCGATCTGGACGGCCGCGTGCTGGGCGCCATGTCCAAGGACGTGGACGAGACCGCGTCGGCGGACGAGCGCCTCGAGCGGCTGCGTACGGCGGTCGCCGACCTGCTGCGCCGGGCGGGCGTCGCCCGTAGCTCGCTGCGGGCGGTGGGGGTGGGCAGCCCCGGGATCGTCGAGGCGGACGGCACCGTACGTCTGGGCACGGCGCTGCCGGAGTGGACGGGGCTGCGGCTGGGCGACCGGCTGAGCCGTTCCTTCAAGTGCCCCGTCCTCGTCGAGAACGACGCCAACGCGGCGGCGGTCGCGGAGCACTGGAAGGGCTCGGCCACGGAGTCCGACGACGTGGTGTTCGTCCTGGCCGGGCTGAGTCCGGGAGCCGGTTCGCTGATCGGCGGGCGACTGCACCGGGGGTACGGGGGCGCCGCCGGAGAGATCGGGGCCCTGCATCTGCTGGGCCGCGAGGTGACGCCCGAGACGCTGCTGTCGACCACGGACAAGCCGCTGCATCCGCTCGACGAGCAGGCGGTCGCCGAGGTCTTCGCGCTCGCCAAGGGGGGCGACCAGCAGGCCCGCGCGGCGGTCGACCGCTTCATCCAGCGCCTCGTGCACGACGTGGCGGCCCTCGCCCTCGCCCTCGACCCCGAGCTGGTCGTCATCGGCGGCTGGGCGGCCGGTCTGGACGGCGTACTGGAGCCACTGCGGCGCGAGTTGGCGCGCTACTGCCTGCGGCCGCCCAAGGTGGCACTCTCGCTGCTGGGCGAGGCGGCCGTGTCGACGGGGGCGCTGCGGTTGGCCCTCGATCATGTGGAGGAGCAGCTGTTCGCGGTGGAGGGAACGGTCACGGCACGCCGCTGAGCGGAACGGACACTGCCGAAGAAACGTCACGCCCCGGAGTGCTCCGGGGCGTGACGGGTGCGGCTCGGGCGGTGGCCTGCCGGCTCAGGAAGCCCGGCGCTCCGGGTCGTGGTGGATCTCCACTCCACCAAAGTCGCCGAAGGTCAGTCGGCAGGTGTCGGCGCGGTACGTGGCCACGGAGACGGCCGCTGTGCGCCCCTCGGCGAAGAAGCGGGTGGTGACGACGAGGACGGGCGCCCCGGGCAGCCGGTCGAGTTCCTTGGCGTCGTCCGCGCGGGCCGAGCCGAGCTCCACGGCGCGGTCCTGGCTCTCCATGTCGAGGCGCTGCAGCTCGCGCAGCACGGCACGCGCACGTGCCGCCCCCGAGGGCGCGTCGATCGCGGAGAGGTCGGGCACCGAGGACGCCGGGATGTAGAGCAGCTCGGCAGCGACCGGCTGGCCGTGGGTCACCCGGGAGCGGCGCACGGTGTGCACCTGCTCGTCGCGTCCCGTCTCCAGAAAGTCGGCCACCGCCGTGGGCGGGACCGCCGCCGTGCAGTCCACGGGCTGCCAGGCGTCGCCGACCGCGCCCGGCCACACATGCTGCTGGGATCCGACGGCCACGCCCACGCGCGGCGGCGCGACGGTCGTGCCCACCCCGCGGCGGCGCTGGAGACGTCCTTCCAGCTCGAGCTGCTCGAGAGCCTGGCGGAGTGTGGCACGGGCGACGCCGAACCTGGCGGCGAGCTCGCGCTCGTTGGGCAGAATCTCGCCCACGGAGAATTCGGAGTCCAGTGCCTCACTGAGCACCGTCCTGAGATGCCAGTACTTAGGCTCCGGCACCGTTTCCAGCTGCGTGGTCCCCACCCTGTCCTCCGCAATCGCCGTGGCCCGGCGGCGTTTTAGCGCCCTTGTTTATTAAAGGTTCCTGCACTATCCCTGCGACCATATGACCGCCCCCACCCTTGGTCAAGACCAATCCTCGATCCCTTACGGATTGCACCGGCGCCATGTCGCAGAGCGTTCACAGGGCGTTCGTGCTGGGCGATGTGCGTGACGCGACATCGAAAACCCCCGTCCGGCAGGCGGGGGCTTTCGATGTCGCACGGAGATCGGTCCGGAGTACCTACCGGTCGCCCAGGGACACCAGCTTTTCCGGGTTGCGCACGACGTAGATGCACCGGATCCGGCCGCCCATGACGTCCAGCTGGAAGACGCTGTCAGGCTTGTCCTGGGACAGGACCAGGAGCGCGGTGCCGCCGTTGAGCTCCAGGAGGCGGAACGACAGGTCGGTGACGCCCTTCTCGGCGACGCCGTAGAGGAAGCGGCCCACCTTGTCGGCGGACTCGAGAACCCTCAGTGGCGCCTTGGCCAGTCCGCCACTGTCGCCGACCAGGCGGACGTCCGGGGCCAGCAGGGACACGAGCCCCTCCAGGTCTCCCCCGGCCGCCGCGGCGAGGAACCGCTCGGTCAGATCACGGCGTTCGGCCGGGTCGACCTCGTAGCGCGGCCGCCGTTCCTCGACGTGCTTGCGCGCCCGGCCCGCGAGTTGGCGCACCGCGGGCTCGCCGCGGTCGAGGACGGCGGCGATGTCCGCGTACGGATAGCCGAACGCCTCTCGGAGGACGAACACCGCGCGTTCCAGGGGCGACAGGGACTCCAGGACGACGAGGACGGCGAGTGAGACGGAGTCGGCGAGCACGGCCCGCTCCGCCGTGTCCGGGACGGTGTCCCCGAAGTCGGTGGCATACGGCTCGGGGAGCCACGGTCCCACGTACGCCTCTTTGCGCGACTGCACCTGGCGCAGCCGGTCGATGGCGAGGCGGGTGGTGACGCGCACGAGGTAGCCGCGCGGTTCGCGTACTTCGGCCCGGTCGGCTCCGGACCAGCGCAGCCAGGCTTCCTGGACCACGTCCTCCGCGTCGGCCACCCGCCCGAGCATGCGGTAGGCGACGCCCATCAGGACGGGGCGTTGGGCTTCGAAGACGTCGGTCGCGGTGTCGGTGGCCACGGTTCCATCCCATCCGACACACCCCGGCGTGTCCAGGTGGAATCGGCACGCGCGCGCCGCGTGGTTTCCGGAGGGCACGCGCGCGTGCGTCACGCGGTTCGTGGCCACCGGGGGCTACCCGCCGGTAGCAGTTGCTGACAAGCTGTCTATCTGACTGCGAACTCGGTTCGTCAGCGTGCCATCAGAAAGCGTGTCACCAGAAGAGGAGCAGCATCATGTCCGCCACGGTCTCCTTCAGCCTCCCCTCCGCGCACGGCCCGCGGACCGTGACCCTCTCCTACGCGCGCGTGGGTACCGGGGAACCACTGCTCCTGCTGCACGGCATCGGCCACCACCGGCAGGCCTGGGACCCGATCATCCATCTCCTGGCCGCCGAACGCGAGGTGATAGCCGTCGACCTTCCCGGCTTCGGCGAGTCCCCCGCGCTGCCCGACGGACTCACGCACGACCTCGCAACGGTGGTGCCCGCGCTCGGCGCGCTGTGCGAGGCGCTGGAGATCGAACGTCCGCATGTGGCGGGCAACTCCCTGGGCGGGCTCCTGGCCCTGGAGTTGGGCCGCGAGAAACTCGTACGGTCCGTCACCGCGCTCTCGCCCGCCGGTTTCTGGTCACCGGTCGAGCGGCGGTACGCCTTCGGCGTGCTGATCGCGATGCGGCAGGCCGCGCGGCGTCTGCCGCTCCCGGTGATCGAGCGGCTCTCGCGCACGGCGGCCGGGCGAACCGTTCTCACGAGCACCATCTACGCCCGCCCCGGCCGCCGTTCACCCGAAGCCGTCGTCGCCGAGACCCTCGCGCTGGCCCACGCCGAGGGATTCACCGAGACTCTCCGGGCCGGCTCCGCCGTCCAGTTCACGGACGACCTCCCGGGGCTGCCCGTCACCGTGGCCTGGGGCACCCGTGACCGGCTGCTGGTGCGCCGCCAGGGAATCCGCGCCAAGCACATCATTCCCCGGGCCCGGCTGGTGCGGCTGCCCGGCTGCGGCCACGTCCCGATGAACGACGACCCCGCGCTCGTCGCCCGCGTCATTCTCGACGGCAGTCGCTGAAGGCTCCGCGGATACGGACGTACGGCGCCCCCTGAGGCCCAACGCACCGGACCCCAGGGCGACTCCGGCGCCGACCAGCGCACTGCCCGCGGCCTGTGCGACGCCGTACGCGCCGGTGTCGACAGGCGGCGCGGTGCAGGCCGCCCTGATCGGCCTCGGCTGGCGGACCCATCGCCGCACTTGAGAATGCCAAGATCCCGGGCGACATGCGCGGCCGGACGGCCCGAGGAATGGACCTCGTGAACAGCTCGCTCACTCAACTCGTCGGGGCACTTCCGTGGTGCAGGCATCGGACCTGTGTTCTCCCGTCTGCCTAGGCGGTCATGCCTGGCTTCAGGGCCGCTACAAAATCCGGTTCATCTCACTCGGGGGTGGCTTCCTTCCAGTCAATCCGGATGCGGTCCGTCATCGGCGTTCGGTCTCCCCGGTGCTTGGCGGCCACGCCCACCAGTTCCTTGATGGTCAGGCGCAAGAGGCCCCGGCGGGCGTGAAGGTCCGCGTTCTCCCACACCTCCGTCAGTTCCTCCGGGACCATGAGGACGGTCAAGTCGGATGGGGCGCGCAACCCCTCCAACTCCCCCAGCACTCCAAAGCGCTGGGAGTCGATGGCCGCCAACAGGCCCTCATACCGCTTTTCCCCAACGTCCCCCTTGAACCGGCCCTGGACGTAGTACGCCTGGTCCAGCTTGGTTCGGCGACCCTCCAGGTCCACCAGGGCCGCCTTCAGCTCCTTCACGCGAAGGGCCTTACTGGGGTCCTGGTGGCCGTACCACTCCCGCGCGATCTCCATCAGGATCTTGGCGTCATCGTCGTCCGCCGGGACCAGGGCACTGACGTACGTCCCCCAGCGGTGGGAGACCTCCCAGTCCGCTTTCTCCGAGTCAATAAACATGCCGTGGCAGACGGACGCTCCGCTCTCCGCCCGCAACAGGCACCGGTATTGCTTCCCGGCCCGAACCATCGTGTGTCGGCAGTGCTCACACCGGATGATCCCCGTCAGGAGCGACACGGCCTGACGCGCGCCCCTACGGCTCCCCTTACCTCCCTTGTTGGTGAACCCGGCCGGGGTCTCCTGGGTACGCTCATTGAGCTTGGCAATGATCCGTAGACGCTCCTCCGGCGTGGCCACGCCCCTACCGCATCGGATGGGCTGGCCCTCCAGGTCCAGGAGGTATTCCCCGGTGGCCCGCCAGAACTCCCGGCCGGTCTCCGGGTCCTCCACCCGCTCCTTTTGGTGAATGAGGGCCGCCAGGCCAGGCGTACGGGCCCAGGAGGACACGGTGGAAGCCCGCCAGAGATTGTCCCGACGCGTGGTGATCTTGTCTTTGTTCAGCCACTCCGCCACGTCCAGGGCGGTCCCGCCTTCCAGGAGCATGTCCACCATCTTGCGGGCCGTGTCGTACTCCGTCTCCCGATGGTCCAGGATCGCAGATCCTCGCCTGGGGTCGTCCGGGTAGAGCCGTACCGTCTTCAGGCCGTACGGTGCTGGGCCGCCGGGCCAGTGCCCCAGCGGCTTGTGTGCGTCCTTACCGATCTTGGTACGGACGCCAATGTTGATGGCCTCCGTACGGGCCTGTTCGGCCGTCACGGCAAAGACGATCCGATGGTTCGGGTTCCGGGAGTCCAGGCCGTCCATGTGGGCCTTCAGGAACCCACCGATCCGCTCGAAATCGTCCAGCACGTTGCCCACGTGGCCCATACCACGCCGCGACAACCGGTCCAGCTTGAACACCCACAAGGAGCCGGTTTCACGCCCCAGGACGCACGACACGGCCGCATCGAACGCCTCGCGCTTCACGCCCCGCTTGGATGCGCTCACCTCTTCCCGCCATACCTTGCGCACGGTCAGGCCCTCCCCCGCGATGGCAGCGCGTAGGAACCGTTCGTGTTCGTTCAGCGTGGCTTTGTCCTCTAGCAACGTGGACCGGCGGAGAAAGATGTCCGCCATCTTGGAAACGTCCTGGTCAGGCACTTGGGCCTCCTCTTGTGCGCCCAGCATAAGCGTAATTGAACAGGTTCCCGATGAGAACCTGAAGCAATTCACCGAGCGCGTCGACGTACTGGCCGCTCGGGGCCGGCGCGCGTTCAGCGAGTACTTCCCCCTCTCGACGCTGCGGCCGGGCAGCAAGGACGGCCGCGTCCACCGGGTCATGCGGCACGGTCCGCTCCTGGACGTCTTCGTGCTGGACATGCGCACCTACCGCAACGCCAACTCCCCCGACAACCAGACCACCGACCCGCAGGGCATCCTCGGCGCCGAGCAGTTGGACTGGCTGAAGCGGGAGTTGTCGCGGTCGCGTGCGGTGTGGAAGGTGATAGCCGCCGACATGCCGCTGGGCCTGGTCGTGCCGGACACGACCGAGGGGAAGCCGAACATCGAGGCGGTGGCGCAGGGCGACCCGGGCGCGCCGCTGGGACGGGAGCTGCAGATCGCCGAGTTGCTGCGGTTCATCAAGCACCGGCGGATCACGGGCACCGTGTGGCTGACGGCCGATGTGCACTACACCTCGGCGCAGCACTACCAGCCCTCGCGGGCCGCGTTCACGGACTTCGAGCCGTTCTGGGAGTTCGTCTCCGGCCCCCTGAACGCCGGCGCCTTCCCGGCGAACACGCTGGACGGCACGTTCGGTCCGGAGCGGGCGTTCGTGAAGGCCCCGACCGCCTCGAACGTCTCACCCGCCGGCGGCTACCAGTTCTTCGGCGAGGTCGACATCGACGGCGACAGCGGCGAGTTGACGGTACGACTGCGTGAGCAGGACGGCAGCGTGCTGCTCACACAGGTGCTGCAGCCGGGACGAGTGGGGCAGTAGTCCGGCCGTACGGCGGTGACGCGGCATTCGGGTCGCTGCCTCCCGTACCCTCGACGCGTCGGGCCGCGCACCGGAGTCATCCCCCGGTGCGCGGCCGCTTCGCCGTGCGCCGAAACGGCCGCGGACAGTTGGTGGCCCAGGGTCCGCCGCCTGACCAGGTACGTAACCAACCCGGTCCAGCCGAGGCAAAACACCCGTAAAAAGAACTGCAAAAGGTGCAGAACGACACTTTACCGATCAGTCACAGACCGTTCGTGATCACGCAACACCGCTCCTTCACAGTAGGTGCATGACTCGAGACATGTCAGATGTGAGCCGTGCACGGCACGGTCGCCCCGTCCACCACTGGCGGCGGGACGTTGTCGAACTGGCCGCCCTGTTCACGGCGGTCGCGGTCGCGGACGCCGTCGCCAACCTGATCGGGCACGGCCCCGACGGGCCGGCCCTGTTGGCGATCTCGGCCGCCGTACTGGTCGCCACGGCCGGGTTCCACACATGGTGGGCACGGCACCACGGTCACGCACCGCCGGCCGACGATACCGGTACCCGGCCGCTCGTCGACGGGCGAGCGGCCGGGCCGTCCGAGGAGACCGCGGTGACACCGAAGGGCGTCCCCGCAGCGACGGCGCTCTGGCGGATGCGGACGACGGTGAAGGACGAGCCGGGTTCGCTGGCCGCGCTGTGCACCGCGCTGGCGCAGCGACAGGTCGACATCCTGAGCCTGCAGGCGCACCCGCTCGCGGAGGGCACGGTGGACGAGTTCCTGCTGCGCGCGCCCGCGGAGCTGGCCTCCTCCGAGATCACCCGCGCGCTGTCGCAGGCGGGCGGCAAGGAGACCTGGATCGAGCGGGCCGACGCCCATGACCTGGTGGACGCGCCGACGCGGGTACTGGGCCTGGCCACGCGAACGGCGCTGGACGCGGCGGAACTGCCCCTCGCACTACGGCAGTTGCTCGGCCGGTGCACCATTCGTTCGCTGCCCGCCAAGTCCCCGGTGTCCGGCCGAGCGGAAGAAGGCGCTCCGGTCGAGGGAGCGCTCGAGGACACGGTGATGCTGCTGCGCGCGCCGGAGGGCGGGGTGATCACGGTCGAGCGGCCGTATCTGCCGTTCACACCGACCGAGTTCGCCCGGGCGCGGGCGCTGGTCGAGCTGGACGCGCGGCTCGGTCCGCGCATGCCGCGCAGCCAGGACCTGCTGACGATGTCGGAGGGCAGCGCCATCACCGTGCGCCGTGCCGACGTCTCCGACGTCGAGGCTGCGACGGCGATGCACGAGCGCTGCTCACCGCGCACGTTGACCATGCGCTACCACGGGCCGGTCCTCGACGCGGACCGTTACCTCAACCACCTGCTCAGCCCACGGTTCGGGCGCACCCTCGCCGTACAGACGGCGTCAGGGCGCATCGTCGGGCTCGGCCACCTCCTGTGGGACGGCGACGAGACGGAGGTCGCTCTGCTCGTCGAGGACGACTGGCAGCGGCGCGGTATCGGCAGCGAACTGCTCGGCCGACTCGTGACGATGGCCGTCGAGGCGGGCTGCGAGAGCGTGTACGCCGTCACACAGGCGTCCAACACCGGCATGGTCGCGGCGATGCGCGGCCTGGGCCTGCCCCTCGACTACCAGATCGAGGAGGGCACCCTGGTCATCACGGCCCGCCTGGACGCGACACCGGTGACGTCCCGGCTGCCGTACGACCACGGCCAGGGCCATGTTCAGGGCCGGCGCGGCGCGCGGATCGTGCGGGACCAGTGATGTCCGGCGGCCCCGGGCACGGTGCCCGGGGCCGCCTTTGCCCCGCTGGTGGGGCTGACGCGGCACCCGTCCTCGTACGAGGATGTCCGCATGCCAGAGACGAAGAGCCCGCTGCCCCGCGAGGTCGCCGACGCCTATGTCGACGACCTCGTCGCCCTCGATCCGGTCCTCGGTACGTACCTCGGTGTGAAGGAGAGTTCCGGCAAGCTCCCCGACCCTTCGCCCGGCGGCCAGGAGGCCGTCGCACAGCTGGCCCGGGCGACCCTCGCGCGGCTCGACGAGGCGGAGCGCCGGCCGGGCGCGGAGCGTGACATCGAGCGCCGCTGCGCGCGGCTGCTGCGCGAGCGGCTCACCGCCGAACTGGCCGTGCACGAGGCCGACGAGGGCCTGCGGTCCGTCGGCAACATGCACACCGCCGCGCACTCCGTACGCCAGGTGTTCACCATCGCGCCGACCGAGACGGACGAGGACTGGGCCGCGATCGCCGAGCGGCTGCGTGCGGTGCCGACCGCGCTGGCGGGGTACCGCGAGTCGCTCGCCCTCGGCCTGGAGCGCAAGCTGTACGCGGGCCCGCGACCCACCGCAACGTTCATCGAGCAGCTCACCGAATGGTCGGACACGGACGGGCGTGGCCGCGGCTGGTTCGAGGACTTCGTGTCGGCCGGCCCCGACTCCCTGCGCGACGAGCTGGATGCGGCCGCCCGTACGGCCACGGGGGCCTTGGTGGAACTGCGGGACTGGATGCGCGACATCTACGCGCCCACGATCGAGGGCGCGCCGGACACGGTGGGCCGCGAGCGGTACGCGCGCTGGTCGCGGTACTTCAACGGTACGGATCTCGACCTCGACGAGGCGTACGCGTACGGCTGGGCCGAGTACCACCGGCTGCTCGCCGAGATGCGGACCGAGGCCGAGAAGATCCTGCCGGGCGCCGAGACCCCGTGGGTGGCGCTCGCGCACCTGGACGAGCACGGCCGGCACATCGAGGGCGTCGACGAGGTCCAGGCGTGGCTGCAGGGTGTGATGGACCAGGCCATCGACGCCCTGGACGGCACACACTTCGAACTCGCCGAGCCGGTACGGAAGGTGGAGTCCCGCATCGCGCCCCCGGGCGGCGCCGCGGCCCCCTACTACACCGCTCCGTCGGCGGACTTCTCACGGCCCGGCCGTACGTGGCTGCCGACGATGGGGCAGACCCGTTTCCCCGTCTACGACCTCGTCTCGACCTGGTACCACGAGGGCGTCCCCGGCCATCACCTCCAGCTCGCCCAGTGGGTGCACGTGGTCGACGACCTCTCCCGCTACCAGGCCACCGTCGGCCTTGTCAGCGCCAACTGCGAGGGCTGGGCGCTGTACGCCGAGCGGCTGATGGACGAGCTGGGCTTCCTCACGGACGCGGAGCAGCGGCTCGGTTACCTGGACGCGCAGATGATGCGCGCGGCCCGGATCGTCGTCGACATCGGCATGCACCTGGAACTGGAGATTCCGGCGGACTCCCCCTTCCATCCGGGCGAGCGCTGGACTCCCGAGCTGGCGCAGGAGTTCTTCGGCGCGCACAGCAGCCGGCCGGCGGACTTCGTCGAGAGCGAGCTCACCCGCTATCTCTCGATCCCCGGTCAGGCCATCGGCTACAAGCTCGGCGAGCGGGCCTGGCTGCTGGGCCGTGCGAACGCGAAGAAGCGCCACGGTGACGCCTTCGACGCCAAGGCCTGGCACATGGCGGCCCTGTCGCAGGGTTCCCTGGGCCTGGACGACCTGGTGGACGAGTTGTCCCGACTCTGACGCCCACCGTCGGCGGCCGCGCGCAAGCCCGGCCGCCGTTCGCCACCGTCTCCACACAAGTGAGCCCCTCATGCGCACCTCCTTCCTCATCTGCGGCGATCCGCTGCGCCCCACGCACCCCGACCCGGCGTTCGCCGACGAGGTCTCGGCGCTGCGCGCAGCGGGCGCCGACCTCGCGCTGCTCGACCACGACGCACTGGTCGCCGGGGACGCCGGGGACGCCGTACGGCGAGTACCGCGGGACTCGGGCGCGTACTGGTACCGGGGTTGGATGATCCCCGTACGGCGGTACGAGGAGCTGGAGCGGGCGCTCGAACAGCGCGGCTGCTCACTGCTCACCTCGGCCGCGCGATATCGCCGGGCGCATGAACTTCCCGGCTGGTACGAGGTGTTCGAGGTGCTGACACCGACGACCGTGTGGACGGCGGCGGCAGCCGGGAAGCCGCCTTACGGAACGGAGCTGTCCGAGCTCACGGCGGGACTCCGTCCCGGCGCCGGCGTCGTCAAGGACTACGTCAAGTCGCGCAAGCACGAGTGGGACGAGGCGTGCTTCGTGCCGGACCTGTCCGACCTCGCCCACCTGTCGGCCGTGGTCGAGCGGCTCTTCGCGCTTCAGGAGGACTCGCTCGTCGGTGGTCTGGTGGTGCGGGAGTACGAGGCGTTCGTCCGGGGCGGCGAGGCGCGCGCGTGGTGGGTGGACAGCGAGGTGGTGCTGGTCACCGCGCACCCCGACAGCCCCGGCGACTGTCCCGTACCGAGACTCGACGCCGTGCGGGCGGCTGTCGCCGCGCTGGACTGCCGGTTCGTGACGACCGACCTCGCGTTGCGTGAGGACGGGGAGTGGCGCGTCGTCGAAGTGGGCGACGGACAGGTGAGCGGGGTGCCGCGGGGTGCGGACATCGGCCGCCTTGTGGGGGCCCTCGCCGTCGTGGACGTCAGCGGTGGAAGCGAAGGTGATCGCGCATGTCCGCCTCCGGCACCCTGATCGCCTGGGCGCCTTAGCCGTGGGGCCCGGCCGGGGTTCAGCAGCCGCAGTCCGCCGCGTTCACCGGCGCCGTCAGCGGGTCCGCGTCGCGCCGCTGCCGCCCCTCCCAGGTCTCGAACTCGAAGCCCTCGCGCACCCAGTACTCGAAACCGCCGAGCATCTCCTTCACCTGGAAGCCGAGTTCGGCCAGGGCGAGGGCGGCGCGAGTCGCCCCGTTGCAGCCGGGGCCCCAGCAGTACGTGACCACCGGTACCGACCTGTCGAGGAGGTGCCCGGCCTGCTCGGGGATGAGCGCGGTGGGCAGATGGATCGCGCCCGGCACGTGCCCCTGGTCCCAGGACTCGGTGGAACGGGAGTCGAGGACGACGAAGCCCGCGTCGCCACCGGCCGCGAGCGCGCCGGCGACATCGGACACGTCGGCGTGGAAGGCGAGGCTCGCGCCGAAGTAGGCGGCGGCCACGGCCGGGGACGCCGGGGCCACGCGCAGTACGGCGTTCGTTGCATGCACAGTCATAGTCGAAAATCTACGTCCGGTGATCCACTTCCTGAAGGAGCGATCCACGGCATCAGTCTTGATCCACCGGGGATCTCCCTGCTACTCATCGCACATGACCGCGTATTCCCCGGACGCCACCGACTGGCGCATACTCGATGTCCTTCAGCGTGAGGGCAGGTCCAGCTTCGCCGAACTGGCCCGTGCCGTCTCGATGTCCGCGAGCGCGGTCACCGAGCGGGTGCGGCGCTTGGAGGAGGCGGGCGTCATCCAGGGGTACGCGGCCGTCGTCGACCCGGAGCGTCTGGGGCTGCCGATCCTCGCCTTCGTCCGGCTGCGCTATCCGAACGGCAACTACAAGCCGTTCCACGACCTGGTCGACGCCACGCCCGAGATCCTGGAGGCGCACCACGTCACGGGCGACGACTGCTTCGTCATCAAGGTCGCGGCACGCTCGATGAGCCACCTGGAGGAGATCTCGGGCAAGATCGGCGCCCTTGGCTCGGTGACCACGAGCGTCGTGTATTCCTCGCCTCTCCCCCGACGCCCGCTGGGCCGCTGACCCCGCCGGTCCGGTCAGCCAGGTCAGCCCGGTCAGTCCTGAAGGCCCCGCTGCCGCACGACCGACCCCGTTCTCCCCTTCACGACCTCCAACTGGGCGTGGACACGCCGCCGCAGGTCCGCGACATGGCTGACGATGCCGACGCTGCGGTCGCGTTCCCGCAGGGCGTCGAGGACGTCGAGGACCTCGTCGAGGGTCTGGTCGTCGAGGCTGCCGAAGCCCTCGTCGATGAAGAGCGTGTCGAGCCGCACTCCGCCGGCCTCGTCCGTGACGACGTCCGCGAGGCCGAGAGCCAGCGCGAGGGAGGCGAAGAACGTCTCGCCGCCGGAGAGCGTCGCCGTGTCGCGCTCACGCCCGGTCCAGGCGTCCACGACATGCAGGCCGAGCCCGCTGCGGCCACGGCCTGCCCGGTCGTCGGAGTGGACGAGGGTGTAGCGCCCGGACGACATGCGCCGCAGCCGTGCGGTCGCGGCGGCGGCGACCTGCTCCAGGCGGGCGGCGAGGACGTACGCCTCCAGGCGCATCTTGCGCTCGTTCTCCGCGGAGGTGCCCGCGGCCAGCCCGGCCAGGCGTGCCACCCGGTCGTACTCCTCGCGCAGGGGCGCCAGGCGGCGTACGGAGGTGGCCGCGCGCGTGGACAGCCGGTCGAGCTCCGCGCAGCGCCGGGCGGCCGCGTCCTGGGCGGAGGCGGCGTCCTGGACCCGTCGGGCGGCGGACTCGGCCACCTGCTGGGCGGCCCCCGGGTCGGCGGTCGGCTGCTGGGCGGCGGCCGCCGTGTCGGCCTCGGCGAGCAGCGCGCGGACCTCCGCCTCCTCCGACTGCCAGGCGTCGAGCCGCCGTTGGAGGTCCCGGTGGGCCGCGTCGTCGAGGAGTGCGGCGGCAGCGTCCTGCGGCGTGTCGAACCCGGCGCGGAAGGCGGCGTCGGCGAGCCGGGCGTCGGCGTCCTTGAGACGCTGCGCGGTGTCCTCGGCCGCGCGCACCGCGTCCGCGGCCTCGGTGAGCAGTTCGACCTGTCGCTCCAGCTGCGCGGACCGCGCGGAAACGCTGTGGGCGGCGCCACGAGCCTGCGCCAACTCCTCCTCCAGCGACGCCCTTTCCCGGTCGTTGCGGTCGCGGTGCGAGACGCGGGCCGCGGCGCGCAGTGCGGCCTCCTGCTGGGCGGCGACCCGCCGTTCATGCTCGAGCTCGGCCTGTGCGAGACGTTCGCGCGCGGCGTGCAGCCCGGAAGCGGCAGCGCGCGCCACGGCGTGCTGTCGCTCCAACTCGGCAACTTCTTCGGCGAGTTGCTCGGTGGGGGCGTTGCCCGCCGCCGCGGTCGCGGCGGCCAGCGACTCGCGTACGACGCCGAGTCGCCCCTCGAGCTCGGTGGCATCCTGGTCGGCGCGCTGGTACGCGGCGAGGGCCCGCTCCTCCGTCTCCCGGTCGACATGCCCGGCGATCTTCCGTGCGGGCGCGGGGTGTTCGGCGGCGCCACAGACGGCGCAGGGCTCGCCGTCGACGAGACCGGCGGCGAGTTCCGCGGCGATGCCCTTCAGCCGCTGTTCCTTCAGGTCGAGCCAGTGGACGCGGGCGTCCGTCGCGCGTTCGCGTGCGGCCAGGGCCCGTGCGTGGGCATCCTCCGTGTCCCGGGCGAACCGGTCGCGCCGGCGGGCGGCGTCGAGGCGGGCCTGGCCGGGATCGCGCTGCACGGCCAGCTGCTCGGCGCGCGCCGCCGCCTCCTGCGCGGACCCGACGCGGTCCTGAAGGACGGCCCGGGTCTCCTCCCAGGTGGCGAGCCAGCTCTCGGCGTCCTGGCGGACGTCGTCGTCGGCGCGCTCCTGACGGTCCAGGGAGGCACGCTCCGCGGTGAGTTCGGTGAGCCGGCGCTCGGCCCGGCGCGCCGATTCCAGGCCGCCCAGCTCCTCGGCCGCCTTGCGCGCCGCCACCGCGAGCCCGGGCGCGCCGGCTCCGGCGAAGGTCTCCGGCAGGTCGGCCCGCACGCGTGCCTCCGCCGCGGCCGCGCGCCGGTGCTCGGCCTCGACGTCGTCGCGCAGATCGAGCGCGGGGGCCACCGCCTCGGCTTTACGGCCACGCTCCATCCTCGCCCGCGCCTCCTGGTGGGCGTCGCCACGCTCCTCCAGCCGCGTGGCGCGCTCCCGCGCCTCCGTGAACCTGCGCTGCAGCCGGGCCAGTTCCCGTACGTCGTCGAGTACGTGGTCGGCGGCGACCCGCGCGGACTCGGCGGCCGTATGCGCGGTGCGGGCGACGGTCAGCCGTTCGCGGGCGGTGCTGCGGGCGTGGGCGGCCCAGGTCAGGACTGCGGCGGCGAGGCCGGGGTCGCCGGGCGCGAGCTCGGGCAGCGGCACTTCGACGATGTCCCCGGCAGCCTGCTGCATACGGTGCGCGTCGGCGAGCAGCCCCGTGTCCCCCTCGCGCACTTCGGCCTCGGCCGCGCGCCTTCGCTCGGCGAGGCGCTTCTCGACCTCGGCGAAGCGGTGCGTGTCGAAGAGGCGGCCCAGCAGCTTGCCGCGAGACTCGGCGTCGGCCCGCAGAAAGCGTGCGAAGTCGCCCTGGGGCAGCAGCACGACCTGGCAGAACTGCTCGCGGCTCATACCGAGCAGTTGGGTGATCTCCTCGCCGATCTCCTGGTGGGAGCGGCTGAGGTCCTTCCAGGAGCCCGCCGCCGCGTCGTACTCGCGCAGCCAGCTCTGTGCCTTGTCGGTCGTCGTGCCGGCGCCGCGCTTCTTGGGACGGGCCCAGGGCGGCTGCCGGGTGATCTCCAACCGGCGTCCGGCGACGGTGAGTTCGAGACGGATCTCGGTGCGGGTGGCGGGTGCCGCGTGGTCGCTGCGCAGGGTCATGCCCTGGCCGCTCTGGCGGGCGCCGGGGACCGCTCCGTACAGCGCGTAGCAGACCGCGTCGAGGACGGACGTCTTCCCCGCGCCCGTGGGGCCGTGCAGCAGGAAAAGGCCGGCGGCCGACAGCTCGTCGAAGTCGACCTTCTGGGTGCCACCGAAGGGCCCGAAGGCGGTGATGTCCAGGCGGTGCAGCCTCATCGGCCCCCCTCGAAGTCGCACTCACGTGGTGTGGTCACCGGGCGATCTCCCGTACGGCCTCGTCGGCGCGGACGGCGTCGAACGCGTCCCGCAGCACGGCCTGTTCCTGTGCGTCGACTCCCGCGCCGCGCACATGGGCCACGAAGTCCTCCGCGATCTGCTGCTCGCTGCGGCCCGCCAGCCGCCGGGCGTAGGAGACGTCCGGGTCCTCGGGGGCCCGGTCCGGGTCGAAGGCGAGGCTGAGCGTGTGCGGGAAGCGTTCGGTCAGTCGCGCCATGGGTTCGGCCGGGCGCACCGGGTCGGTGAGGGTCGCCTCGACCCACGCCTCCTCGTGGCGGACCAGCTCCGGGTCGGCGAGCAGTTCCTCCAGCCGGCCGCGGATCCGGGCGAGCGCCCGCGGGACGGGGCAGTCGATCCGCTCCGCGCTCAGGGAGCCTTCCGGGCCCAGGTCCACCAGCCACATGCTCTTGCGGTGGTCGGCCTCCGAGAAGGAGTACGGCAGTGGGGAGCCGGAGTAGCGGACGCGCTCGGTGATGGTCTGGCTGCCGTGCAGATGCCCCAGCGCGGCGTAGTCGACGCCGTCGAAGACTCCGGCCGGTACGGCGGCGACCCCGCCGACGGTGATGTCCCGCTCGCTGTCGCTGGCCGCACCGCCGGTGACGAAGGCATGGGCGAGGACGACGGAGCGGGTGCCCGGTGCGCGCGTGGCGAGGTCGGCGCGGACCCGGTCCATGGCGGCGGCGAGCACCGCCTCGTGCCCCGCCTTCTCTACTCCGAACTCGTCCTTCACCAGGGCCGGTTCGAGATACGGCAGTCCGTAGAAGGCGACATCACCGTGGGCGTCGGCGAGGATCACGGGGGTGCCGCACGCCGAGGGCGCGGTCCGCAGGTGGATGCCCGCCCGGCCGATGAGCCCGGCGCCGACGCCGAGCCGGCGCGCCGAATCGTGGTTCCCGGAGATCATCACCGTGGGCACACCGAGGTCGGCCAGCCGGTGCAGGGCGTCGTCGAAGAGCTCGACCGCCGCCAGCGGCGGCACCGCCCGGTCGTACACGTCCCCGGACACGACCACCGCGTCGACATCGCGCTCGCGCACGGCCGTGACGAGGTGGCCGATGAATTCGGCCTGGGCACCGAGCATGTTCACCCGGTGGAACGCCCGGCCCAGATGCCAGTCGGAAGTGTGCAGCAATCTCAAGAAACCGCTCCGACCTGCACGTTTTCCCTCGCTACGCCTCTAAAACCAGCACGAACCACCACGGGCCCCCCATCAGCACCCACCACGCTAACGCCTAGGGGCCCCTGATCCACACGAGTCTCAGCTACGCACCCGTTTCCGGCGCCACCTTGCCGGACCACTCCCGGCGTGGGCGGCACACTGGACGCCGCTGTGGAACCCGTCGCCCGCCGGGCGCAGGGCCGGGGCGGGCGACGCGTTCGGGGACGTCAGAGTGACGTCATGACGTGCTTGATCCGGGTGTAGTCCTCGAAGCCGTACGCGGAGAGGTCCTTGCCGTAGCCGGACTTCTTGAACCCGCCGTGCGGCATCTCGGCGACGAGTGCCATGTGGGTGTTGATCCACACACAGCCGAAGTCGAGGTTCTTCGACATCCGCATCGCCCGCGCGTGGTCCTTGGTCCACACCGAGGAGGCCAGTGCGTAGTCGACGCCGTTGGCGTACTGCACGGCCTGGGCCTCGTCCGTGAACGACTGGACCGTCATGACCGGGCCGAAGACCTCGTTCTGGATGATCTCGTCGTCCTGCCGGAGGCCGGAGACCACGGTCGGGGCGTAGAAGTAGCCCTTCTCTCCGACCCGGTGGCCGCCCGCCTCGACCCTGGCGTGCTCGGGGAGGCGCTCGATGAAGCCGCTGACCTGGGCGAGCTGGCCCGCGTTGTTGAGCGGGCCGTACAGCACGTCCTCGTCGTCCGGCTGCCCGGTCCTGGTGTCGGCCGCGGCCTTGGCGAGGGCGGCGACGAACTCGTCGTGGACCGACTCGTGGACCAGGACGCGGGTCGCGGCCGTGCAGTCCTGACCGGCGTTGAAGAAGCCGCCGACCACCAGGTCCTCGACCGCCTTCTCCAGGTCGGCGTCCTCGAAGACCACCGCCGGGGCCTTCCCGCCGAGCTCCAGGTGGACCCGCTTGACGTCCTTGGCCGCGCTCTGGGCGACCTGGATGCCCGCGCGTACCGAACCGGTGATGGAGGCCATCGCGGGGGTCGGGTGCTCCACCATCAGGCGGCCGGTCTCACGGTCGCCGCAGACCACGTTGAAGATGCCGCGGGGCAGCTCCAGCTCCTCCAGGACACCGCCGATGATCTCGGCGATCAGCACCGTGGAGGCCGGGGTGGTGTCCGAGGGCTTGAGGACCACCGCGTTGCCCGCCGCGAGCGCCGGGGCGAACTTCCACACCGCCATCAGCAGGGGGTAGTTCCACGGCGCGACCTGTGCGCACACACCGACCGGCTCGCGGCGGATGATGGAGGTCATCCCTTCCATGTACTCGCCTGCCGAGCGGCCCTCCAGCATGCGGGCCGCGCCCGCGAAGAAGCGGACCTGGTCGATGGCGGGGGCGAGTTCCTCGCTGCGGGTGAGGTGGAGCGGCTTGCCGGTGTCCCGGCTCTCCGCGGCGACCAGCTCGTCGGCCCGTGCCTCCATCGCGTCGGCAATCTTCAGCAGCGCGCGCTGCCGCACGGACGGTGTGGTGTCGCGCCAGACGGGGAACGCCGCGGCTGCGGCCGCCATCGCCGCGTCGACGTCCGCCGCCCCCGAGAGCGGGGAGGTCGCGTAGACGTCACCGGTGGTGGGGTCCACCACATCGAGCGTGCGGCCGTCCGAGGCATCGACGAGTACACCGTCGATGTAGTTGCGGAACGTGGTGCTCATGGAACGTCTCTCCTGGTCAGGCGGCGGTACGGGCGGACAGGTGCTCGTGGACGGCGGTCCAGCCGCCGTCGGCGGCGCGGGTGAAGACGATGGTCTCCCGCTCGTGGACCGTCTCCTCACCGGCGTCGGTGGCGATCCGGGTCTCCACGTCGTGGCTGAAGACGGCCGTGTCGCCGAAGTCCTGGATCAGCTGTGCGGACGAGGTGCAGCCGAGGATGCGGAAGCCGTCCTGCTCCACCCACTGCTGCCAGAGCGCGCGGTACTCGGCCGTGGAGCCGAGCCGCTGCGGGGTGGTGTGGAAGACGAAGGTCGCGTCCGGAGCGAAGGCGCCGAAGTAGTCGTCGAGGCGGCCCTCGGCGAAGGCGGCGACGAGCGCGTCCGCGGCGGCCTGGACTTCCTGGACGGTGGTGGTACTCATGCACAGCTCCTGGTCGTGGGCGTTCGGCGGGCGGGGCCGGAACGCCCGGCGTTCGGTTTCGGGGGAGGAGGGCTCAGTGGGCCGCGGCGCGCTCGGCGACGGTCTCCTCGGCGCCGCCGGTGATCGGTGGCACCGGGGCGTCCGAGGCCCGGACGAAGCGGGGCCCGGCCGGTCCGTAGACGGCGCGCGGCTCAGGGAACAGGGCGAGCAGGGTGAGGTAGAGCACGGTCGCGAGGGCGAGGCCGACCGGCAGCGAGATGTCCGTGCCGTTGGCCAGGTCGCCGAGCGGGCCGACGAACTGGCCGGGCAGGTTGGTGAAGAGGAGCGCCACGACGGCGGAGACGAGCCAGGTGGACATGCCGCGCCAGTTCCAGCCGTGCGTGAACCAGTAGCGGCCGCCGCGCTGACGGCGGTTGAAGACCTGCAGCGCTTCCGCGTCGTACCAGCCGCGCCGGGTGACATAGCCGAGCGTCATGACGATCATCCACGGTGCGGTGCAGGTGATGATCAGCGTGGCGAAGGTGGAGATGGACTGCGCGAGGTTGAGCGCGAAACGGCCGACGAAGATGAACGCGATGGACAGGGCACCGATGAAGAAGGTGGCCTGGACGCGGCTGAAGCGCGTGAAGACGCTGGAGAAGTCGAGACCCGTGCCGTACAGGGCCGTCGTGCCGGTGGAGAGGCCGCCGATCAGGGCGATCAGGCAGAGCGGCAGGAAGTACCAGCCGGGCGAGATCGCGAGCAGTCCGCCCACGTAGTTGGGGGCGGCCGGGTCGACGTACTTCGCAGCCTTCGACGCGATGATCGACGCGGTGGCCAGGCCGAAGAGGAACGGCAGCAGGGTGGCGATCTGGGCGAGGAACGCGGCGCCCATCACCCGGCGGCGCGGGGCCCCGGCCGGAATGTAGCGGGACCAGTCACCGAGGAACGCGCCGAAGGAGACCGGGTTGGAGAGCACGATCAGCGCGGCGCCGATGAACGACGGCCAGAACAGCGGGTCGGCGGTGGAGGCGAAGGCTCCCGCGTAGCCGGGGTCGAAGTCGCCCGCGAAGGCGAAGGCACCGAGCACGAAGAGGGCCGACGCCGCCCACACCGCGATCTTGTTGACCAGCAGCATGAACCGGAAGCCGTAGATGCAGACGACCAGGACGAGCCCGGCGAAGATCGCGTACGCGATGCCGTAGGTGACGTCCGACTCGGGGACGTCGACGAGCCGGTTCGCGCCGCCGACGAGCGCGTCGCCCGAGGACCACACCGAGATCGAGAAGAACGCGATGGCGGTGAGCAGGGAGAGGAACGAGCCGACGACCCGGCCGTGCACGCCCAGGTGCGCGGAGGAGGAGACGGCGTTGTTCGTGCCGTTGGTGGGGCCGAACAGTGCCATCGGGGCCAGCAGCAGCGCACCCGCGACGAGGCCGAGGACGGTCGCCGCGAGACCCTGCCAGAAGGAGAGGCCGAAGAGGATCGGGAAGGCGCCCAGCACACAGGTCGCGAAGGTGTTGGCGCCGCCGAAGGCGAGGCGGAACAGATCAATCGGGCGGGCCGTGCGGTCCTCGTCCGGGATCCGCTCGACACCATAGGTCTCGATTTCGGTGATCGAGGTCGTCACGGGCGCTCCACCTTCCGTTCATGCATTGGGGGACGGTCCCACAGTCTGTGGCCCCGGGATGAGCAGCCACAATTGTGTCCGTCACAAAGCCGTACGCTGTCTTCTGTGGCCAGCAACAAACTCACCGTCGAGGATCTTCTCTCTTTCCCGGCACTCCAGCTCTCCGTGAAGGCCGGCAGCAGTGGTCTGGGCCGGTCCGTGTCCTGGGCGCACGCCAGCGAGCTCGCCGACCCGACGCCCTGGCTCCTGGGCGCCGAGGTGATCATGACGACGGGTCTGGCGATCCCCCGTCACGCGGCCGGACAGCGCGCCTATCTGGAGCGGCTGGACGACGCCGGGGTATCCGCTCTCGCGCTCTCCGCGCAGCTGCACATGCCCCCACTCCACGACGCGTTCTTCCGGGCGGCGGAGGAGCGGGGCTTCCCGGTCCTCGAAGTGCCACTCGCCGTCCCGTTCATCGCTGTCGCCCAGGAAGTCGCGGCCTCGGTCCAGGAGGACGCCCGGCACCGGCTGGGCGCGCAGCTCCAGGTCTTCGGCTCGCTGCGCTGGCTGGTCTCCGAGGACCTCGACACGCCGACACTTCTGCGCCGTCTCGAAGGCCTTTCGGGTTACGACGTCTACCTTTGCACGCCGCAGGGCCGCCCGCTCCTGCCCGGCGTTCCCACGCCGGATCCCGCTGTCCTGCCCGCTTCCGTCGACGCTCCACCGACGGTCCCCGGCGGATTCGTCCTTCCGGTGCCCGCGCCCGGCGGACCGGCGGGCTTTCTCGTCGCGTACGAGCGTCAGGGCGCCCAGCCCGCGGGACTCGCCGTCGTCCAGCACATCGCCACCGTGGCGGCGCTGCGGCTGGCGATGGTGCGCAACGAGCGCGAGACGCTGCGCCGCGAGGGCGCGGAGACGCTGGCCGAGCTGCTGCAGGAGGTGCTCGACCCGGAGGCGGCGCGCCGTCGGCTCGCCCGGCACGCGATCGAGGGCGACACCGTGCTCCTCGTGGTGCGCCACACCACCGACGAGGCGCTGCTGCTCTGCCTGGAGGACCATCCCCATCTGCTGCTCACCCGGGGCGAGGACCGCTACGTCCTGGGGGCGCCGGAGCTGGCGGTGGCCGTCGGTGAGCTGCCGGTAGTGGCAGCCGGGATGAGCCGCCCCTTTTTGCCGGGCGCCGCACTGAAGGTCGCCCAGCGCGAGGCGCTCTGGGCCGTCTCCAAGGCCGTGGAGTCGGGCCGCCCCGTCGTCCGGTACGGCGACGACTCGACGGGCCGGTGGCTGCCCGACGACCCCGCTGTCCTGACCGCACTGGTCGAGCACGTGCTCGGCGAGGTCCTGCGCTACGACGAGGCCCATGACTCGCAGTTGCTGGTCTCCGCCCGCACCTGGATGGAGCGCGACCGCCGTACCGAGACGGCCGCGGCGGCGCTCCACATCCACCCGAACACCCTCGCCTACCGGCTGCGTCGCTTCGGCGCTCTCGCGCACCGTGACCTGACGTCGACGGGGGCCCTGGCCGAGGTCTGGCTGGCGATCCAGGCAGCGGGGGCGCTGGGCCTGACCGACTGAGTACGGCTCGTTGCAGGCCGGGAGCGAGGAGGCGGGGACACCGGGGATGTCACCTGGTGGGGTCGTGCCACCTGCACGGTCGGCACCCGCTCGGCAGTGATCCAGGCCTACCAGGTCCGCCACGGCGATCGCTCGGTTCTCGCGGCTCAGGCGGGATGGCGTGATGGCCCGCCTATGCGTCCCCGTACGCCTCGCCGCCCAGTTCGAACCCGGCCGTCCCCGCCGTCATATCGGCGAGCCACGCACGGAAGGGCTCCACGTCGGCGTCCGGCAGCCCGATCTCGATCGTGACGGCCTCGCCGTACCGCACGTCACGCACCTCGCGCCCGGTGGAGCGCAGATCGTTCTGCACCTTGCCCGCGCGCTGATGGTCCACGGTGACCGTGGCCAGCCGGAAACGCTTGCGCGTCAGCGTGCCGAGCGTGTCCAGCGCCTCGCCCACCGATCCGCCGTACGCCCTGATCAGTCCGCCCGCGCCGAGCTTGACGCCGCCGTAGTAGCGAGTGACTACGGCGACGACGTACCGCATGTCGCGGCGCAGCAGCATCTGGAGCATGGGGACGCCCGCGGTGCCGCCCGGTTCGCCGTCGTCGCTCGCCTTCTGGACGGCGGCGTCGGCTCCGATGACGTAGGCGTAGCAGTTGTGCGTGGCGTCCGTGTGCTCCTTGCGGACGCCCGCGATGAAGTCCTGGGCCTCCTGTTCGGTGGCCGCCGGGGCGAGGGCGCACAGGAAGCGGGAGCGGTTGACCTCGGTCTCGTGCACGCCCGCGCGGGCCACTGTGCGGTACTCGTCCTGCATCACGCCAGCGTATGCGCTGCACGCGGGCGTGCAGCACCACGGACGCCTCGCCGCCGTGCACGCGGGCGCGTGCGCGGTCAAAGGCCTCCGGCCCTGGCATGGCAGGCCCGTTCGGCGACTCCGGCCCTGGCGCGGCGAACCCGTGCGGCACCCCCGGTCTAGGGCCTGTCCGGCGGATCACGTCGCAGGGAAGCAACGGCGCCTGATAATCGCCGGTGCGCGGGGCCTGGTGCGTGCACTTGCAAGGCGGAGGAGGGCGTCGACGCGATGGGGGTCCCCCCGCTCGAGCGAAGCCGAGAGTGGGGGAGTCGGCAACCGACGACAACGCCGCAGGTGGGCGTGCCAGGCCCCGCGTCTGCGGCATGATCCGCCGGACAGGCCCTAGGCGGAGCCGCTCCGCGCGATCGCCCCCGGCGCGGGTGTGTGAGGCGAAGTGGTGGATACTCGCTGGTCGTTGCCCGACGCCGGATCGCCGGCCCGACCGATCGCAGGGAGATCGCAGCATGACCGGCATCCAGGCGGACACCACGGACTCGGCCGATCCTCTCGATCCGGCGCCCTCCAGCCCCACTCCCCGTTGGCGGGCGTGGCTTTTGGAGGGCCTCAGCGAGCGGTCGGCCCGGCACCCGGGTCCGCACGCCACCCCGGACGCGGAGCACCGGGGCCACAAGTGGTGGCGGGTCATGTGCCTGACCGGCGTGGACTACTTCTCCACGCTCGGCTACCAGCCGGGCATCGCCGCCCTCGCGGCCGGACTGCTGTCGCCGCTCGCGACGCTCGTCCTGATCGCGCTGACCCTGCTCGGCGCGCTGCCGGTCTACCGCCGGGTCGCCAAGGAGAGCCCGCACGGCGAGGGCTCGATCGCGATGCTGGAGCGGCTGCTGCCCTGGTGGGCGGGGAAGGTCTTCGTTCTGGTGCTGCTCGGCTTCGCGGCCACCGACTTCATGATCACGATCACCCTGTCGGCGGCGGACGCCTCCGCGCACGTCGTGGAAAATCCTTTCGCTCCGCACTGGACGCACGGCGGGAACACCTGGATCACCCTCCTCCTGGTCGCCGCGCTGGGCGCGGTCTTCCTGAAGGGCTTCAAGGAGGCCATCGGCATCGCCGTGGCGCTCGTGGCGACGTATCTCACACTCAATGTCGTCGTTCTCGCCGTCTCCGCCTGGGAGGTGCTGAGCCACCCGGTCAGGATCGGCAACTGGACCGACGCGATGACGGCGGAGCACTCCTCGCCGCTCGCGATGGTCGGCGTCGCGCTCCTCGTCTTCCCCAAGCTGGCGCTCGGCATGTCCGGCTTCGAGACCGGTGTGGCGGTGATGCCGCAGGTCAAGGGCGATGCGACGGACACGTACGAGAAGCCGACGGGCCGGATCCGCGACACCCGCAAGCTGCTCACCACCGCCGCCGTGATCATGAGCTGCTTCCTGCTGCTGTCCAGCCTCGCGACGACGATCCTGATCCCGCAGGACGAGTTCGAGAGCGGCGGCTCGGCGAACGGCCGCGCGCTGGCGTACCTCGCGCACGAGCACCTGGGCGAGGCCTTCGGCACCGTCTACGACATCTCGACCATCGCGATCCTCTGGTTCGCCGGCGCCTCCGCGCTCGCCGGTCTCCTCAATCTCGTCCCCCGCTATCTGCCGCGCTACGGCATGGCCCCGAGTGGACGCGCGCCGTACGGCCCCTGGTGCTCGTCTTCATGGCGGCGGCGGTCTGCATCACGCTGTGGTTCCAGGCGGACGTCGACGCCCAGAGCGGCGCGTACGCGACCGGTGTGCTGGTCCTGATGCTCTCCGCGTCCTTCGCCTCGACGGTGGCGGTGCACCAGCGGGGCCACCGCGCCGCCGCGATCGGCTTCGGCGCGATCACCGCGGTCTTCGGCTACACCCTGGTCACCAACGTCATCGAGCGCCCCGACGGCCTCAAGATCGCGCTGATCTTCATTCTGGCCATCCTGCTCACCTCGCTCGCGTCCCGCGTGCGCCGCGCCTTCGAACTGCGCGCCGCAGACGTCACATTGGACGAGGCGGCGGCCCGTTTCGTCGACGAGGCCGCGGCCGGCGGACCACTGCGGCTGATAGCGAACGAGCCGCACGAGCACAGCACCCGGGAGTACCGCGCCAAGGAGTACAGCCAGCGCGAGCAGACCCACATCCCGGACGACCGCCCCGTGCTGTTCCTGGAGGTCTTCGTGACGGACTCCTCGGACTTCACCGCCGACCTGGCCGTGCACGGCGACGAGAAGCACGGGGTGCGCAGGCTGCGCGTCGAGGGCGCGACCGTGCCCAACACCATCGCGGCCGTCCTGATGCAGCTGCGCGACCGCACCGGCCAGGTCCCGCACGCCTACTTCAACTGGACCGAGGGCAACCCGCTGAGCCACCTCGTCCGTTTCCTCGTCTTCGGCGACGGCGAGGTCGCCCCGGTCACCCGCGAGGTCCTGCGCCGCGCCGAACCCGACCCGGAACGGCGGCCGCGCATCCACGTGGGCTAAAACCGACCGGCAATTGGAGGGCGGCGTCGCGGGGTCTGGCACGCACATCTGCCGCCCTCCAATTGCCGGTCGGTCTGAGGCCTCAGGACTTCTTCTTGCCCCGCGGCACGGTCATGCCCGTCAGCAGCGCCGTGCCCGGGGCCAGTTCGTCCCAGGAGTCGCCTTGCAGGGCGAGGATCGCGATGGCGGAGGTCGGGAACTTCGTCCGTACGGCGTCCAGCGCGTCGTCGAGGCTGTCGCCGGCGAGTTCCAGCACGAGGTCCTCCAGCCCCGGGTTGTGCCCGACCAGCAGCAACGTCCGGATCCCGTCGGGGACTTCACGCACGGCCGCCAGCAACTCCGGTACGTCGGCCCCGTACAGCCGCCGATCCAGTCGTACCGGCGGCGGGGTGCCCCACTGCCGCGACGCCAACTCCCAGGTCTGGCGGGCGCGTACGGCGGTGGAGCACAGGGCCAGGTCCGGCAGGCAGTCGGCCTCGGCCAGGGCGCGCCCGGCGGCCGGAGCGTCACGGAGGCCACGCGGGGCGAGGGGCCGTTCGTGGTCGGCGACGCCCGCGGGCCAGGCGGACTTGGCGTGCCGCAGGACGACGAGTCTGCGCAGCGGACCGGTTGCGGCCCGCTGACCGGCTCCGGCGCGCGCGATCACAGCGCCGCGCCGATGTCGCGGGTGAGTTCGAGCCCGAGGAGACGGTCCGCGTAGGCGTACGTCTCGAAGCGGGCGCCGTCCGGCACGTCCTCCGCGCTTTCGACGCGCCGCAGCACCTCGAGTACGGCGGGCACGTCGAGGTCGTCCTCCCATGCGGCGCGCAGTTCCTGCCGTACGCCCTCGGGCACGGGCTTGGAGGGCCGGGTGGCCCAGGTGGCCACGGCCCTGCGCCAGCGCGCGAGCGTCAGCCGGGCGCCGTCGAGGTCGGAGACGGCGAGGTCGACGGCCTCCTGGCGCGGGGTCGCGAGCAGGACCATCCGCAGCAGCGACGGGTCGGCCGCGCCGCTCACCCGGGCGACCTCGACCCGGACGCCCTCCGCGGCCGCCTCTCCCGACGTGAGCACATGAAGGGCCGGGCCCGCACCGCTCCGGTCGCCCTCGGCGGGGCGGATGCCGAGCTCGGCCGCGCGCGCCCGGAGCCCCGCGGGCGGGTCGGCCACCGTGACGACGGGGGTCCCGCCGATTTCCAGGGCCCTGGCGAGCACGTCGGCGACCAGCAGCACCCGCAGTGCGGACAGGTCGTCCCGCTCCACGTGCGCCTCGACGCGGGTCAGACCACGGCGGGCACGGACGGCTTCGATGGGCTCGCCCGTTCGGGCGTCGGTGATACGCAGCACGGGGTGAGCGTAGGCGGGCGGAGGGCCGGGCGCAGGGAGGTGGGACCCATCCCGGACATGTCCCGCCCCTGTGGTGTAGCCCGCTTCACCACAGGTTCGGGAGCACGCTCCCTCGTGGCGGCGAGCGGCGGACGGGATCGTTGATCTCGGCGGTCGACACCCCGTCGACCTCGAAGAACTGAGCGATCAATGAGACGTTGCCATCTTGAAAAGCACTGGTCAGTGGGGCTGGTGTGAGCCGGGCCGAACACAGCGGGCTGGGCCCCACTCGCCCGCTACCGCGAGACTCCTCGGCCCCTGCCCGACCTCGTCAGGGCCGCGTTACGCCACGCGCGGCGGAAGGGGCGGCGTTTCCGCCGCGTCCGATGTCCGATGTGCGCTAGGTCTCATCCGTGGGCTGTTACACCGGGGGGGCGGCTGGTGTCTCCATGCCGAGTCCATAAGACCGAGGGAGACATGATGAACGGGAACGTCGAGGTAGTCGTGATCGGCGGCGGATACGGGGGCGTCACGGCGGCCAACAAGCTGGCCCGTCGCGACGGCGTGTCGGTGACCGTGATCAATCCGCGTCCCGAGTTCGTCGAGCGGATCCGCCTGCACCAGCT
>NZ_JBEZLR010000083.1:0-42841 GCF_040652275.1 Streptomyces sp. NPDC048275 | reverse complement strand
CTGGCGACGCCGCCACCAGGCCCGATCCCAGGACAGCCACTACCAGCGACAAGCCACTCAGGCATGAAGATCGCGATCTACAACTGGAGTACTAGGCTCGAACCATGCGCCGAGCAAAAATCGTCTGTACATTGGGCCCCGCCACCGACTCGTACGACCAGATCAAAGCCCTGGTCGAAGCCGGAATGGACGTAGCCCGCCTCAACCTCAGCCACGGCACCTACGCCGAACACGAGGAGCGCTACCGCCACGTGCGAAAGGCGGCCGACGAGACCGGCCGCAGCGTCGGACTCCTCGCCGACCTTCAAGGTCCGAAGATCCGACTCGGCCGTTTCGCCGAAGGCCCCGTACTCCTTGAACGCGGAGACACCTTCACCATCACCGTGGAGGACGGCATCGAGGGCGACCGCCAGACCTGCGGTACGACATACTCCGGGCTTGCCTCCGACGTCACCCCAGGTGAGCGCATCCTCGTCGACGACGGCAAGGTCAGCCTCCAGGTCACCGCCGTCGACGGCCCCCGCGTCCACACCACCGTGGTCGAAGGCGGCATGGTCTCCGACCACAAGGGCCTCAACCTCCCCGGCGTCGCCGTCTCCGTCCCCGCCCTGTCCGACAAGGACGAAGCAGACCTCCGCTGGGCCCTGCGCATCGGATGCGACGTCATCGCCCTGTCCTTCGTGCGCAGCGGCCGCGACATCGACGACGTCCACCGCATCATGGGCGAGGAAGGCCGCCGCCTTCCCGTCATCGCCAAGGTGGAGAAGCCCCAGGCCGTCGACGCGATCGACGACATCGTCGCCGCCTTCGACGGCATCATGGTCGCGCGTGGCGACCTGGGCGTGGAGATGCCCCTGGAGCAGGTCCCGATCGTCCAGAAGCGCGCCGTCAAGCTGGCGAAACGCAACGCCAAGCCGGTCATCGTCGCCACCCAGATGCTCGACTCGATGATCGAGAACTCCCGCCCGACCCGCGCGGAAGCCTCGGACGTCGCCAACGCCGTCATCGACGGCACGGACGCGGTGATGCTGTCCGGCGAGACCAGCGTCGGCAAATACCCCATCGAGACGGTCCGCACGATGGCCCGCATCGTCGAGGCGGCCGAGGAAGACATCCTCGCCAAGGGCCTGCCGCCCCTGACCGACCGCAACAAGCCCCGCACCCAGGGCGGCGCCGTCGCCCGCGCGGCCGCAGAGATGGGCGATTTCCTCGGCGCCAAGTTCCTGGTCGCCTTCACCCAGTCCGGCGACACCGTCCGCCGCCTGTCGCGCTACCGCTCCCCGATCCCGCTGCTCGCCTTCACCCCGGACCCGGCGACCCGCTCCCAGCTGAGCCTGACCTGGGGCGTGGAAACCTTCCTCGGCCCTCACGTCAACTCCACCGACGCCATGGTCAACCAGGTGGACGAGCTGCTGCTGAACTACGGCCGTTGCCAGAAGGGCGACATCGTCGTCATCACGGCCGGCTCCCCGCCCGGGGTCTCCGGCACGACCAATCTCGTACGGGTGCACCACATCGGGGAGGACGACAGTCCCAAGTAGGCGCCGCTCAGTATTTGGGGCCTACGTGGGCGTCCATGAGGGCGACGGAGGCTTTTCGGGCGATCGAGATGTTGAAGGGGTCGCTGCCGCGAGCAAGGGTCGTCCACTCGACTCCCACCTTGTCGAGGGTGTCGCTGAAGAGCTTCCGGATGTGGTCCGACTTGTTGGTGAAGAAGTATCGGGGGTACTCATAGCGCTTGCGCTCGCCGCCGATGGTTTTCTCGGTCCAGTTGGTGATTCGGCACCCGTCGGAGTGGATGAGGCCCCGGATGAATTCCCAGGGGTGGGCATCGACGATTTCCTGTTGCCAGGGTTCGAGGACGATGGGGCGCTCGTGCTTCTTTCCGGGGCCGTGCTGAGGGAACAGGCAGTGCAGGTGCTTCGAGTAGACCTTTACGTTGGAGCAGCCGATCCTGCGGACGCGGCAGACGGAGTTATCAGGGAACACCGCGCGTATGGCCTGCTCGCAGTCGTCCATGAGCCCGCGCCACGACTCCGTACAGGTGATCATGAGGTTGGGCACGCGGTGCTCTGAGTAGTGGCTGATGTGGCCATCGCCCAGGTACAGGCCGAGCAGGTAGCTGTACGCCGCCTCGTCGAGGTCTCGTCCGTCGCACCGTGGGCATTTCGGATCATGCTTGCCTGGACACTCGCCGCGCTTCGCGCGGTCCGTGTGTTTCCAGTAGCCGACTGTGCCCAGCGGGACGGTAAGTTTCCGCGCCACGTCTGCGTTCTTTACGCCGTCGCGCAGCAGCATGAGAGCCCTCTGTCGAACCTCGGTTCCGTGAAAGATCATGCGGACACTCTGCGTTACTGATCGTGACTCCGTGCAGCAAAAAGCGGATGTTCACGAGAATGTGAACATCCGCTTAGCGTCAAACTGTGCCGGGTGCGGGATTCGAACCCGCAAGCCCTCACGGGCAGAGGTGTTTGAGACCTCCGTGTATGCCGTTCCACCAACCCGGCCTGACTGGCTGCCCGGAAGCATACCGGGTCACCGCAGCTCGCTGCAGCTAGGTAGGCTCTTGGGAGCAGTACCCCGCCGTGAACGAGGAGCCCCCGTGACCGCCCCCGAGTCGCCCCAGCCCGTCGCCGACGACGACAAGTCGCACGTGCCTCCGCTGACGACCCGTGTCGTCATCGCTGAGGACGAGGCGCTGATCCGCCTCGACCTGAAAGAGATGCTCGAGGAAGAGGGCTACGCCGTCGTAGGTGAGGCGGGGGATGGCGAGCAGGCCGTGGAGCTCGCCCGTGAGCACAAGCCGGACCTCGTGATCCTCGACGTGAAGATGCCGAAGCTGGACGGCATCTCCGCCGCCGAGAAGATCGCCGAAGAGGGCATCGCCCCCGTCCTCATGCTGACCGCGTTCTCGCAGCGCGACCTGGTCGAGCGTGCGCGCGACGCCGGCGCGATGGCGTACCTCGTGAAGCCCTTCAGCAAGAGCGACGTCGTCCCGGCGATCGAGATGGCCGTGTCGCGGTTCACGGAGCTGAAGCAGCTGGAGCAGGAGGTCGCGGACCTCAGTCAGCGCCTCGAGACGCGGAAGCTCGTCGACCGTGCGAAGTCAGTCCTCCAGACGCAGTACGGCCTGACCGAGCCCGCCGCTTTCCGGTGGATCCAGAAGACGTCGATGGACCGCCGTATGTCCATGCAGCAGGTCGCCGAGGCGGTCATTCTGGACGCGGACGAGAAGAAGGCCACAAAGAGCGGCGAATAGCGGCGACGAGCGGCGTGTGCTGCTTGCCTACGCGGAGCCCTCGGTCCAGTCTCGCTTGGGGAGCGGGATGGTGACTGGGGGCTCTTCTTCGTCTGCCCGGACGCGGAGGCCGGTGGGGCGGGTGTTCTTGGGGAGGTCGAACCACAGGTCGTAGGTGATCTGGCCGTGTGCGGCGACCTCGGTTTCGAGGGGTTGGCGTTTGATCTGGGTGGCTTCGCGGTCGAGGGGGAGGGCGCGGCCGTTGTCGAGGGTGAGTCGGTGGAGGTTGTTGTCGATCTCGCCGAAGACGGAGTCCTGGGAGGTCACGGTGATGCGGATGCGGCAGAGTCGGCCTTTGGCCCAGTGTTCGGCGTGGGTGCCGACGACGGTGGTGATGCCGCAGCGCAGGCCGATGGTGTCGAAGGTGAGGTTGCCGCTGCGTACGGGTGGGGTGTCGGGGTTGATCTCCAGGGGGCGGAGGTCGGCTGGTGGGGTGGGTTCCGGCCAGAGTGCGGCTGCTGCGCCGGTGGCGGCTGCGATTCCGGCGGTGAGGCCGATGACGCCGCTGAGCAGTCTGTTGTTCATTTCATGGTCCCCCTTAGTCGCATTTGACCCCTCTGTCCCTCTGTCCCGGCCTGTCTGCCGTCCGCTGTGAGGGGCCTGTGCGAGTTGTCTGGATCTTGAGGTTCGCGGTGGACATGTCCGTTTACCGGTAAGGAGTGTTCTGTTTCCGACGCATGACCGAGGTCACAGGGCGATCACACATCCTGCGGTCATCTATCGGAGGGGCCGGGAGCCGGATTACATTCCCGGCACACCGCGTGGGTAATGCGGTGTCCTGTGAGGGTCTGTCAACTTCCCTCATTGTCTAAGTCGTTCGGGCGGCTCCAGGGGGTCCCTCATGCTCAACAAAACCATCGTCAAGCTCGCGATTCCGCTGGCGGCGGGTGCCCTGGCGTTGACCGGGTGCAGCAGTGACTCCGGCAGTGACGGAGACAGTTTCAAGATCGCTTTCCAGGGTCCGCTCTCGGGTGACAACGTCGCTCTGGGTGAGAACATGCAGAACGGCGTGAAGCTCGCCATCGATCAGGCGAACGCCAAGGGTGACCTGGACTACAAGCTGGAGTACGTGGCCGCTGACGACCAGGGTCTGCCGGACAAGGCGCCGACGGCCGCGCAGAAGGTCATCGACGACGAGAGCGTCGTCGCGGTGGTGGGCCCGGCGTTCTCGGGTCCGACGAACACGTCGTCTCCGCTGTACGCGGAGTCGGGTCTGGTGACGGTGTCGCCTTCGGCGACCAACCCGCTGCTGACGGACCCGAAGAACGAGTTCACGAGCTTCCTGCGTGGTGTCCCGAACGACAACATGCAGGGTGCGGCCATGGCGACGTACTACGCCAAGAAGCTGCAGGCCAAGAAGGTCTACCTGATCGACGACAAGACCGACTACGGCGTGGGTCTCGCGGGTGTCGCGGAGAAGGGCCTGAAGGAAGCCGGTATCGCGGTCGTCAAGAAGTCCGTGCCGCAGAAGACGCCGGACTACTCGGCGACGGCGAAGGATGTCGTCAACTCCAAGGCTGACGCGCTGATCTACGCCGGCTACTACCAGGATCTGGCGCCGTTCGCGAAGAAGCTGAAGGAAGCGGGCTACACGGGCGCGGGTATCTCGGGTGACGGTTCGAACGACGCGAAGCTCGTCGAGCTGGCCGGCAGCGCGGCGGAGAACTGGTACTTGACCTGCCCGTGCACCGACGCCACGGTCGAGGCGGGTACGAAGAAGTTCGCGGCGGACTACCAGAAGGAGTTCAACCGGCCTCCGGGTACGTACTCCGCCGAGGCGTACGACATCACCAACATGATCATTGAGCAGGTCAAGGGTCTGAAGGGTGACGTACAGCGTGAGGCGCTGCGTGACGCGCTGGCAAAGGCGTCCTACAAGGGTCTGACGAAGACCTTCTCGTTCGACGAGAACGGTGAGTTCAAGGGTACGGACGTGTACCTGTACCAGGTCAAGAGCGGCAAGATCGTGTACCAGGGCAACGTCAACGACCTGGTTGGCTGACGCCGGCGCTTGATCGGCTGATGCCCTGCGACAGGGGGCCGGGAGACGGTAGTTCTCCCGGCCCCCTGTCTGCGAAGTGGGCTCGACAGCCGTGTCTGATCCCCATGTTCATCTGATCCCCATGTTCCGCCGCGGGCCGCTTCTGTCGCCATGAGCGCGGCGGTCCGCTCGGCTCCCACAAGGAAGACAGCTCCATGTCCCTTCAAGAATTCTGGGACTATCTCGTCCTAGGGGTGATGCTCGGCTCGCTGTACGCCGTCATCGCCATCGGCTACACGCTGGTGTATGGCGTGCTGCAGCTGATCAACTTTGCGCACAGCGAGGTGTTCATGCTGGGCGCCTACGGCAGTCTCATCGTTCTTCAGCTCGTGGATCCGGGGGACAGCCCTTCGGCTCTGGCCTCGATCGGTTTCGTCGCTCTCGCGATGGCGGGGTCCGCGCTGTTCGGCGGTGTGACGGCGTACGGTCTGGAGAAGGTTGCGTACCGGCCGTTGCGTAGACGTGGCGCGCCGAGGCTGATCTTCTTGATCACCGCCATCGGTGCTTCGTTCTTCCTCTACAACCTGGCCGGCAAGCTGTTCGGGCGTGATCCGATGACGCTGCCGGAGGTATACGACAACCACAACGTGTTCAGCGTGTTCGGTGCGGGCGTGAACATCACTCAGCTGCTGCAGTTCGCAACGGCCGTGGTGATGATGGTCGCTCTCGACCTGGTGGTGAACCGAACCAAGCTGGGCAAGGGCATCCGGGCGGTCGCGCAGGATGCCGAGGTGGCCGGTCTGATGGGTGTGGACATCGACAAGGTGATCTCCCGCACGTTCATCATCGGTGGTGTGCTGGGCGGTGTGGCGGGGTTCTTGTTCGCCAACCTGAACCAGGTCTCGTACACGATGGGCTTCATTCCCGGTATCACCGCGTTCGCGGCGGCTGTCGTGGGTGGCATCGGCAATATCCGCGGGGCGATGGCGGGCGGCATTCTGATCGGCATCGTGGAGACGATGACGGTGCCGCTGCTCGGTGACGAGTGGCGGAGTGTGTCCGCGATGGTGGTGCTGATTCTGGTGCTGATGTTCCGTCCGATGGGCATCCTCGGTGAGCGTGTGGGGAGGGCGGCATGAGTGCGGTGGACACGTCGGAGAAGCTGACTGCCTCTGCGGCGAGCAGGCTGCGTCGTACGGCCTGGTATCAGCAGGAGCGGTTCACCCGGTTGTGGGCGATGGTGGCGCTGGGTGTGCTGCTGGCTCTGGTGACGGGTGAGCAGGGCAATACGCGTGACATCTTCTTCTCGGTCAAGGGCACTTTCACCGGCGGTAACTTGTGGGTGTGCCTGGCGATCACGGTCGGTGTATGGGCGCTGCGGGAGTTCGCGGCGGACGCGGTCAAGGGTGTTGCGGCGAAGGCGAAGTCGGGTGTGGGTGGCCCGGTCGGCGCTGTGCAGGCGCGTTTTCAGGCGGACAAGCGGCTGCGCTGGGGTCTGATCGTCCTCGTCCTCGTGCTGGCGCTGACGATTCCGTCGGGTCTGGCGCGGCAGTGGCAGACCCTGCTGGTCGACCAGATCGCGATCTTTGCGCTGCTTGCGATCGGCCTGAATGTGGTGATCGGTTGGGCTGGTCTGCTGGACCTGGGGTTCTTCGCCTTCTTCGCGGTGGGCGCGTACTCGACGGCGTACTGGACAGGGCATCTGCCGGTGCAGCCTCCGGTGGTCCTGAACAACTTCTGGGTGATTCCCATCGCGGTGGTGACCTGTCTGCTCACGGGTCTGCTGCTGGGTGCTCCGACGCTGCGGCTGCGGGGTGACTACTTGGCGATTGTGACCCTGGGCTTCCACGAGATCATCTATCTGGTCGCGAAGAACGCGGACGGGATCACGGGTGGCCCGCAGGGTGCCCGGTTGATTCCCGACTTCTCGGTCGACTTCGCGGGGATCAAGTACGAGTGGTCGATCAAGCCACTGCCGTACTGGTATTTGCTGGTCTTCTTCATCGTCCTGGTGATCGTGCTGTTCTCGCGGCTTGAGAACTCGCGGGTGGGCCGGGCGTGGACGGCGATTCGTGAGGACGAGATCGCTGCCGCGGCGAACGGTGTGGACACGGTGCGGTTCAAGCTGATGGCGTTTGCGATCGGTGCGTCGACCTCGGGTGTCGCGGGTGTGATCTTCACGAGTAAGTACGGGTACATCAACCCCGAGGTGTTTCCGCTGCTGCAGTCGATTCTGATCCTGGCATACGTCATCTTCGGTGGCATGGGGTCGATTCCGGGTGTGCTTGCGGGTGCGGCCGTGCTGGTGTGGCTGCCGGAGGCGCTGAAGGACTACGTGGATCCGGCCGACCGGTACATGTACTTGGGCGCGCTGCTTGTGATCATGATGATTTACCGGCCGCAGGGCATCTGGCCTTCCCGTCGTCGGCAGCGTGAGCTGAAGATGGCGGAGGAGGGTATCGGCGATGCGGATGCGATGTCCGAGCCGGCGGGAGGCAAGTTCTGATGACCACCGATGTGACGAGCGACCCGACTGAGGCTGCGGGGCCTGCGCCGGATGACGCGGAGCTGGTGCTGCAGACTTCGGATGTGACCCTGAGATTCGGTGGTCTGGTCTGTCTGGACCATGTGGATCTGAAGATGCGCCGCGGAGAGATCCTTGCGGTGATCGGTCCGAACGGTGCGGGCAAGACGTCGCTGTTCAACTCCCTTACGGGGGCGTATACGCCGCAGGAGGGGCGTATCGTCTTCCGTCCGAAGGACGGTGGCGAGAAGTCGCTGCTGGGGAGTAAGCCGCACATTGTGAACCGGTTGGGTCTGGCGCGTACGTTCCAGAACATCCGGTTGTTCTCGGCGCTGACGGCGCTGGAGAACGTGAAGATCGCGGCGGAGACCCGGCTGAAGGCCGGTCCGGTTGCGATCATGTTGGGGTTGCCGAACGCGCGCCGGGCGGAGCGGCTGAGCGATGAGCGGGCGCACCGTCTGCTGAAGTTCGTGGGGCTCGAGGACAAGCTCAACGAGATTGCGGGCAGTCTGAGTTACGGCGATCAGCGCAGCCTGGAGATCGCGCGGGCGTTGGCGACGGATCCGCAGGTGCTGCTGCTGGATGAGCCGGCTGCGGGTACCAACCCGACGGAGAAGCTGGAGTTGGAGCAGCTGATCCGCCGGATCAACGATGAGCTGGGCGTGAGTGTGCTGCTGATCGAGCACGACATGCGGCTGGTGATGTCGGTGGCGGACCGGGTGATGGTCCTCAACTTCGGCAAGAAGATCGCCGAGGGGACGCCGAGTGAGGTGCAGCAGCATCCGGCGGTGATCGAGGCGTACCTCGGCTCTTCGGCGGAGGGTGCCGAGGAGGTCCAGAACATCATCGCCGAGCGGCAGCCGGCGTCGGACGAGGAGAGCAGCCAGTGAGCGCGACGACGGAGCTGCACAAGGAGTCGGGCGGTGTCGGTGGTCCGGGCGGCACGCTGCTTGAGCTGGTGGGCCTGCGGGTGTTCTATGGCGCGATCGAAGCGATCAAGGGCGTCGATCTGACGGTGCGTGAGGGCGAGATCGTGGCCCTGCTCGGTGGCAACGGCGCGGGCAAGACGACGACGCTGCGTACTGTTTCGGGCATGCTGCAGCCTCGCTACGGTGAGGTGCGGCTGCGTGGGGAGCGTATCGACGGAATCAAGTCGCACGAGCTGGTGCAGTTCGGGATCGGGCATGTGCCTGAGGGGCGACGGGTGTTCGCGACGATGTCGGTGCGCGAGAACTTGGAGATGGGTGCGTACCGCTTCAAGTCGGTGGACTCTGCCGACATCGATCGGGTGTTCACGCTCTTTCCGCGGTTGGCGGAGCGGCGTGGGCAGGCGGCGGGCACGCTGTCGGGCGGTGAGCAGCAGATGCTGGCGATCGGTCGTGCTCTGATGGGCAAGCCGCAGCTGCTGTTGCTGGATGAGCCGTCGATGGGTCTGGCTCCGCTGATCGTGCAGCAGATCTTCGACATCGTGCAGGAGATCAATCAGCAGGGCACCACGGTGCTGCTGGTGGAGCAGAACGCCACGCAGGCGCTGGCTCTTGCGCATCGTGGTTATGTGCTGGAGACCGGTTCGGTGGCGATGTCGGGTGATGCCCGGGAGCTGCTGGCCGACTCGCGGATCCGGGCGGCGTATCTCGGTGAGGGCGCGGCCTGACGGCTGGTTCGAGCGTGGACTGGGGGGCTGGTGTCGCAGCAGGTGTGCTGCGACACCAGCCCCTGAGCCGTGCACAGTGGCGGCTTTATTCGTTGAACTTTGGGGCCGGCGGTCAGTAGGTGACCCAGAGTGCGACGTAGGGGCTGTCTCAAAGGCGCTGCCAACCGTCGATGTCGCCGTTGTGGAACCCTCCCCTTTCGGTTTCCGTTCCACTTGACGCGTCGGTTGAGAGATGTCTCGGCTCCGGTGCCGTGCGTGGCGTACGGCACCGGAGCGTGATGTCAGCCTGAAGTGGTCGTCGCTGCGTCCCGCAGCAGGCAGGTCAGGCGGGCGGTGCATACGCGCTTGCCGTTCTCGTCGGAGATGACGATCTCGTACGTCGCCGTGCTGCGCCCGCGGTGGACGGGGGTGGCCACGCCGGTGACCAGCCCGGAGCGGGCTCCGCGGTGGTGGGTGCAGTTCAGGTCGACGCCGACGGCGATCTTGGAGCTGCCGCCGTGGAGCATGGCGCCGATGGAGCCGAGGGTCTCCGCGAGGACGGCGGAGGCGCCTCCGTGCAGGAGGCCGTACGGCTGGGTGTTGCCCTCCACGGGCATGGTGGCGACGACGCGGTCCGCGGAGGCCTCGACGATCTGCACGCCCATGCGGGTGCCGAGGTGGCCTGCCGAGAAGAGGGCGGGCAGGTCGACGCCGAGCGAGGCGTACTCGTCGATGACCTCTTGCGGGAACTTCACGTGGCTCTGCTCGCCCATGGGGCCGGCTCCGATCGTCGACGTCGTGAATCTGTCTGGCGCACTGGCTGAGCAAACGCTCAGTCGGTCGTTGATTGTTCCAGACGGACTACGACGGACTTGCTGGCCGGGGTGTTGCTGGTGTCGGCGGTGGCGTCGAGCGGCACGAGGACGTTGGTCTCCGGGTAGTACGCGGCGGCGCAGCCCTTCGCGGTCGGGTAGTGCACGACGCGGAAGCCGGGGGCGCGCCGCTCGACGCCGTCCCGCCACTCGCTGACGAGGTCGACGTACGAGCTGTCGGCGATCCCGAGGGACTGTGCGTCCTCGGGGTTGACCAGGACGACCCGGCGGCCGTTCTTGATGCCGCGGTAGCGGTCGTCCAGGCCGTAGATGGTGGTGTTGTACTGGTCGTGCGAGCGCAGGGTCTGCAGGAGCAGGCGGCCTTCGGGGAGCTTCGGGTACTCGACGGGCGCGGCGGTGAAGTTGGCCTTGCCGGTGGCGGTGGGGAAGCGGCGCTCGTCGCGCGGGGCGTGCGGGAGGGTGAAGCCGTCGGGGTGGGCGACGCGTGCGTTGAAGTCCTCGAAGCCGGGGATGACGCGGGCGATGCGGTCGCGGACGGTCGCGTAGTCCTTCTCGAATTCCTCCCAGGGGGTGCGGGATTCGTCGCCGAGGACGCGGCGGGCGAGGCGGCACACGATGGCGGGTTCGGACAGCAGGTGGTCGCTCGCGGGCGCCAGGCGGCCGTGTGAGGCGTGCACCATGCCCATGGAGTCCTCGACGGTGACGAACTGTTCTGTGCTTTTCCCGTTCGGGCCGACCTGGAGGTCGCGCTCGGTGCGGCCGAGGGTGGGCAGGATCAGGGCGCGGGCGCCGGTGATCACGTGCGAGCGGTTCAGTTTCGTCGATACGTGGACGGTGAGGCGGGCGCGGCGCATGGCGGCCTCGGTGACCTCGGTGTCGGGGGAGGCGGACACGAAGTTGCCGCCCATGGCGAAGAAGACCTTGGCGTCGCCGTCGCGCAGGGCGCGGATGGCTCGTACGACGTCGTAGCCGTGCTCGCGGGGCGGGGCGAAGCCGAACTCCCTCTCCAGAGCGTCGAGGAAGGCGGGGGCGGGGCGTTCGAAGATGCCCATGGTGCGGTCGCCCTGCACGTTGGAGTGGCCGCGGACCGGGCATACGCCGGCGCCGGGGCGGCCGATGTTGCCGCGCAGCAGGAGGAGGTTGACGACTTCGCGGATGGTCGGCACGGAGTGCTTGTGCTGGGTGAGGCCCATCGCCCAGCACACGATGGTGCGCTGGGAGGCGAGGATCATCCGCAGGGCTTCGTCGATCTTGTCCCGGGTGAGGCCGGTCGCGATGAGTGTCTCGTCCCAGTCGGCGGCGCGGGCGGTGGTCGCGAACTCCTCGTAGCCGTGGGTGTGTTCGTCGATGAACTCCTGGTCGACGGCTCCGTCGGTCTCCAGGACGAGCTTGTTGAGGAGGCGGAAGAGGGCTTGGTCGCCGCCGAGGCGGATCTGGAGGAACAGGTCGGTGAGGGCGGCGCCCTTGAGCATGCCCTGGGGGGTCTGCGGGTTCTTGAAGCGCTCCAGGCCCGCCTCGGGCAGCGGGTTGACGGTGATGATCTTCGCGCCGTTGGCCTTGGCCTTTTCCAGGGCGGAGAGCATGCGGGGGTGGTTCGTGCCGGGGTTCTGCCCGGCGACGATGATCAGGTCCGCCTTGTAGAGGTCGTCGAGCAGGACGCTGCCCTTGCCGATGCCGATGGTCTCGGAGAGGGCGGATCCCGAGGACTCGTGGCACATGTTCGAGCAATCCGGCAGGTTGTTGGTGCCGAGTTCGCGGGCGAACAGCTGGTAGAGGAAGGCGGCCTCGTTGCTCGTGCGTCCGGAGGTGTAGAAGAGGGCCTCGTCGGGGGAGTCGAGCGCGGCGAGGTCCTCGGCGACGATGTCGAAGGCGCGCTCCCAGGAGACCGGCTCGTAGTGGTCGGCGCCTTCGGGGAGGTACATGGGGTGGGTGAGGCGGCCCTGCTGGCCCAGCCAGTAGCCGCTGCGGCCGAAGAGGTCGGTGACCGAGTGCGCGGCGAAGAAGTCCGGGGTGACGCGGCGCAGGGTGGCTTCCTCGGCGACCGCCTTCGCGCCGTTCTCGCAGAACTCCGCCGTGTGCCGGTGCTCCGGCTCGGGCCAGGCGCAGCCCGGGCAGTCGAAGCCGTCCTTCTGGTTGACGCGCAGGAGGGTGAGCGCGGTGCGGCGCACGCCCATCTGCTGCTGCGCGATGCGCAGGGTGTGGCCGATGGCGGGCAGCCCGGCCGCGGCGCTCTTCGGCTCGGTGACCTGCGGGGCGTCCTGAACCGGATCGCCCTTGGGCGGCTTGCTGGCCATCGCTGACCCCCTCCACGTGTACACGTCGTGTACACGTCCGCTTGTGTGTCTCCCCGACGGCTTCGATCCTCGCACGCGGCGCTGACAGCGTTCGGGGCGGGCCGGGAGGGCTCTCGATGTCAGTGGGCCGTGGCAGGATCGGGGTCGTGGCAGAAACAGCATCGAAGAAGACCGGGAAAACCGCAGGCACGGCCCGTCCGCGGCTGATGCTCATGGACGGGCACTCGCTGGCGTACCGCGCGTTCTTCGCGCTGCCCGCGGAGAATTTCACGACCGCGACGGGGCAGCCGACGAACGCAATCTATGGTTTTGCGTCGATGCTGGCGAACACGCTGCGCGACGAGGCGCCCACGCACTTCGCGGTGGCGTTCGACGTCTCGCGCAAGACGTGGCGCTCGGAGGAGTTCACGGAGTACAAGGCGAACCGGTCGAAGACCCCGGACGAGTTCAAGGGGCAGGTCGAGCTGATCGGCGAGCTGCTGGACGCGATGCACGCGCAGCGGTTCGCGGTGGACGGTTTCGAGGCCGACGACATCATCGCCACGCTGGCCACGCAGGCCGAGGCCGAGGGCTTCGAGGTGCTGATCGTCACGGGTGACCGTGACTCGTTCCAGCTGGTCTCGGAGCACACGACGGTGCTGTATCCGACGAAGGGCGTCTCGGAGCTGACCCGCTTCACTCCGGAGAAGGTCGTCGAGAAGTATGGGTTGACGCCGGCGCAGTACCCCGATTTCGCGGCGCTGCGGGGCGACCCGTCGGACAATCTGCCGGGCATCCCCGGTGTCGGCGAGAAGACCGCCGCAAAGTGGATCAACCAGTTCGGTTCGTTCGCGGAGCTGGTCGAGCGCGTCGACGAGGTGAAGGGCAAGGCCGGGCAGAACCTCCGTGATCACCTGGAGGCGGTGCAGCTCAATCGCCGTCTCACGGAGATGGTGAAGGACGTGGAGCTGCCGAGGACGGTCGCCGACCTGGAGCGTGCTCCGTACGACCGGACGGCCGTGGCGATGGTTCTGGACACGTTGGAGATCCGCAACCCGTCGCTGCGTGAGCGTCTCCTCGCCGTCGACCCGGGGGCGGAGGAGGCCGAGGCGGCGCAGCCGGTCGCCGCGGGTGTCGAGCTGGACGGTGTGGTGCTGGGCGCGGGCGAGCTGAAGCCGTGGCTCGCCGAGCACGGCAAGGCGGTCCTCGGGCTGGCCACGGTCGACTCGTGGGCGCTGGGCACCGGCGCGGTGGCCGAGGTCGCGCTCGCCGCGGCGGGCGGGGCGGCCGCGTGGTTCGACCCGACGCAGCTGGACGAGGCCGACGAGAACGCGTTTGCGAAGTGGCTCGCCGATCCCGGGAAGCCGAAGGTGCTGCACAACGCCAAGGGCGCGATGCGGGTCTTCGCCGAGCACGGCTGGAGCGTGGAGGGCGTGTCCATGGACACGGCGCTCGCCGCGTATCTGGTGAAGCCGGGGCGTCGCTCGTTCGCGCTGGACGCGCTGTCCCTGGAGTACCTGGGGCGGGAGCTGGCTCCCGCCGCCGCTGCCGACGGGCAGCTCGCCTTCGGCACGGACGAGCAGGCCGAGGCCGAGGCGCTGATGGTGCAGGCCCGCGCGATCCTCGATCTGGGCGAGGCGTTCGGCGAGAAGCTGGCGGAGGTCGGTGCGGCCGATCTGCTGCGTGACATGGAGCTGCCGACGTCCGCGCTGCTGGCCCGTATGGAGCGGCATGGCATCGCGGCCGACCGGGCGCATCTGGAGGCCATGGAGCAGATGTTCGCCGGCGCCGTGCAGCAGGCGGTGAAGGAGGCGCACGCCTCCGTCGGGCACGAGTTCAATCTCGGTTCGCCCAAGCAGCTTCAGGAGGTCTTCTTCGGCGAGCTCGACCTGCCCAAGACGAAGAAGACGAAGACGGGTTACACGACGGACGCGGACGCGTTGGCCTGGCTGGCCACGCAGACCGACCACGAGCTGCCGGTGATCATGCTCCGTCATCGCGAGCAGGCGAGGCTGCGGGTGACGGTCGAGGGTCTGATCAAGACCATCGCCGGGGACGGCCGCATCCACACCACCTTCAACCAGACGGTGGCCGCGACGGGCCGTCTGTCGTCGGTGGACCCGAATCTGCAGAACATCCCGGTCCGCACGGAGGAGGGCCGCGCGATCCGCCGCGGTTTCGTGGTCGGCGAGGGCTTCGAGTCGCTGATGACCGCGGACTACAGCCAGATCGAGCTGCGCGTGATGGCCCACCTGTCGGAGGACGAGGGCCTGCTCGAGGCGTTCACGTCCGGCGAGGACCTGCACACCACGGTTGCCTCGCAGGTGTTCTCGGTGGAGCGGTCCGCGGTCGACGCGGAGATGCGACGCAAGATCAAGGCGATGTCGTACGGCCTGGCGTACGGGCTGTCGGCGTTCGGTCTCTCCCAGCAGCTGAACATCGACGCGGGCGAGGCCCGTGGCCTGATGGACACGTACTTCGAGCGCTTCGGCGGGGTGCGCGACTATCTGCGCCGCGTGGTCGACGAGGCGCGTGCCACGGGCTACACGGAGACGCTGTTCGGCCGTCGCCGCTATCTCCCCGACCTGAACAGCGACAACCGTCAGCGCCGCGAGATGGCCGAGCGCATGGCCTTGAACGCGCCTATCCAGGGCACCGCCGCGGACATCGTCAAGATCGCCATGCTGAATGTCGACCGGGCGTTGCGCGAGGCCGACCTCAAGTCCCGCATGCTCCTCCAGGTCCACGACGAAATCGTCCTGGAGATCGCCCCGGGCGAGCGCGCGAAGACCGAGGAACTGGTCCGTCGCGAGATGGCATCCGGCGTCCATCTGCGGGCCCCCTTGGACGTCTCCGTCGGCTCGGGCCCGGACTGGGAGTCGGCAGCGCACTAGCCTCCGGCGGTTGGGCCGTGTCTGTGGGTGCCTGGGGGCTACGGGGCGGGGTGACGGTGGGTCTGTGGGTGTCTGGGGGCTACGGGGCGGGGTGACGGTGGGTCTGTGGGTGTCTGGGGGCTACGGGGCGGGGCGACGCTGGGTCCGTGGGTGCCTGGGGCTACGGGGCCGGGCGACGGTGGGGCCGTGGGTGGGATGTCTGCGGGTCCGTGGAGCTTGGCATTCGTGGTCGGTGGGGCCGGGTGCCCGTGGTGCTGCGAGGCTGTGGAGCCGGGCGCTTGGGTTTCCTGGCGCGGCAAAGGCGCGCAATCAGTGCGGTGTCTTTCGACGGTGCCGAGCCGACCGGGAGGGGCACCCCCGTGGGGTCAAGCCCCTGCCCGGAAGGGCGATGGGCGTCCTGGGCTCTTCGGGGGGGCCTGCCCCGGCCCTGGACATGGGTGTCCCGGCCTCTCCGATGCCGTCCGCGGGGTGCCGCCCCGCCCGGGCAGGCCGGAGACGCAGGCCCCGTGTGTCCCGTTCGCCGCCCGGAGGGACCGTCACTCGCGTGGCCCTCGTAGAGGTGCCTCCCGCGTGGCGGGACCGTAAGGATGCGGGCATGGGTACACGCATGCTCAGTGGCCGCACGGCCATAGCCGCAGCCGTTGTCTCGGCGCTGCTCGCGCCGATGCCCGCAGTGGCCGCGGGCGCGAGCAGCGTCCAGGTGCCTGCGGCCTGCCGATCTGTCCTCAACCCCGATCTCGCCGCCCGGATGTCCCGCGACATCCTGGGGGTGCTGTCGTCACGCCGGGGCACGGTCTCCCTCGCGGTGCACGATGACGGCACCGGCTTGACCTGTGCCTTCGCGAGCGAGCGTCAGTACGACGCGGCGAGCGTCGCCAAGGTCACGATCATGGAGGCCACCCTGCGCCGTTCGGAGGAGCTGCAACGCACCCTCACGGAGTGGGAGCTCGCCAACGTACGTCCGATGATCACCGTCTCGGACAACGCGGCCGCCCAGCGGTTGTGGGGCAATCTGGGCCGGGCTGTTCTGGACCGCTTCCTGATCCGCGTGGGGACGACCGGCACCGAGCTCGGCCCGGCCGGCTACTGGGGTCTGACCCGCACCACGGCCGCCGATCAGCTGCGGCTGCTGGACGTACTCACCAACGCCCGCTCGTTCCTGAAGACCCGCGCCTATGGCCTGCAACTGCTCAGTCAGGTCCGCGCCGACCAGCGCTGGGGTGTGCCCGCCGGCATGCCGAAAGGCTTGACGGCGCACCTCAAGAACGGCTGGCTGCCCCGGTCCACGCACGGCTGGCGGGTGCACAGTGTCGGCGCGTTCACGGGCCCTCACCGCACGTACCGCATCGTCGTCCTGTCGCACGACAACCCGACGATGGCGTACGGGGTCCGCACCATCGAGCGCATCGCCCAGGCCGTCCATCGCGGCCTCGATCAGGGGCGCGGTCTCGTCCAGGGCCCCACTACGGAGGGCAAGGTCAGCGAGGTGTCGGACGGTTCGGCTCCGTACGAGCCGGTTCCTGGCTGGGACGAGCCGGAGCGGGACGCCACATCCTGACCCCGACGCCGTACAGCGCGAGGCCGAGTACGAGGCCCGCGCCCGCACCGAAGCACAGCGTCGGGATCAACTCCCACGGCTTCGCGCTGGAGCCCCAGTAGGCCCACCAGCGCGAAGCCCGCTGTACGGCACCCACCAGTGCGCAGGCCCCGATGACGGCGGCTGCGAGCCAGCGGTCGGAACGGGACAGTACCGGTACCCCGACCGGCTCGCCGGGAGGCGTCCGCCGCAGCGCGACGACCACGAAGGCCACGATCACGACGGCAGCCACGGCCGAACTGCCGTACTGCGCGTACCAGAACAGTGGCGAGCCGCCGGCCTCCTCTTCCAGGACGGGGAACAGCCGTACCCCCCACCGGTCGTGATGAGTGAACGCGTCCCACACGACGTGCGTCAGTGCGCCGAGTGCCGCGGAGACGTACCACCACAACGCCGCTGACGCACGCACAGGCCGACGTGGCGCCCCGCAGCGCAGCAGCCCCGCGGGGCGTCCCTGCCGGGCCCGCGGCAGCAGCGCCACCAGCGGTTCGCGCAGCACCAGCCAGGCGCCCACGAGCGCCCAGGCGACGAGAACGTCGAAGGTGAAGACGCCGGCGATGGAGTGCGTGAAGTTGCCGAACTCCATCGCCGCGGGCAGCAGGCTCGCCGCGTAGTAGGTCATGTCGGGGGCGAACGAACCGGCCACGAGGACGGCCGGAACCAGTCGGCCGCGACCGCTCCCGTCACCGCGGACGGCGGGCAGTACGGCCGCCGCGTGGCTGAGAGTGAAGGGCAAATCGTCCCCCTGCAGATGATGTTGGCCGCATTCGTCGGCCTCGGTGATCCCCGGCGGCCAGTATGAGGGACGTAGGGAAACGCCCCGGCGGGCCACCCGAGGTCCGTGTCACCTTGGACAACCCCACATGGCCAAGTGGTGAAAATCGGGCACGAACGGGTGTCTGGGCGACGGAAGTTGTCGTAGGGTCACTTGGGTTGCCGTGCTGGGGGGGGGAGCGCGGTCGAACAGTGAAAGAGGCAAGGGAAGAGAACGCGCGGAGCGCGGGCGGTCGTCCACGGGAGGGGTTCACGCAATGGCGGCGCAATTCGGCAGGCTGCGCAAGGGGGCGGCGACCACCGCCGTGGCCGCGATCGTGGTCGCGGCCCTGTCCGCCTCCCAGGCTCCGGGGGTGACCACCGAGGACCAAGGCGGCCAATCCACCGGCGCTCAGGCCTCGTCCGACGCGAGCAGCGACGGCGGTGGCGGCGCGACCGGCGACTCGCCGTACTACACGGACCTTCCGCCGCTGAACAGCCCGAATCCGAGCCCCAGTTCGTCGCCGAGCGCGGGCACGGCCGTGTCCGTGGGCGAGGCGGAGGCCGGTATACCCGCGACCGTCCTGGACGCCTACAAGAAGGCCGAGGCCTCGCTGCGCGAGTCCAAGCCGGGGTGCAATCTGCCCTGGCAGCTCCTCGCCGCCATCGGCAAGGTCGAGTCGGGCCAGGCGCGCGGCGGGCGCGTCGACGCGGACGGCACGACGCTCTCGCCGATCCTCGGCCCCAAGCTCGACGGCAACGGCTTCGCGCTGATCGCCGACACCGACAACGGCGCGTACGACGGCGACAGCGCGTACGACCGCGCGGTGGGCCCCATGCAGTTCATCCCCTCCACCTGGGCGTGGTCGGGCCGCGACGGCAACGGCGACGGCAAGAAAGACCCCAACAACATCTACGACGCGGCGCTCGCGGCCGGCCACTACCTGTGCCGGTTCGACCGCGATCTGTCCGTGCAGTCGGAGATGAACGCCGCGATCCTCAACTACAACTACTCGACGGAATACCTCAACACGGTCCTGTCGTGGCTCGAGTACTACCGCAAGGGCACCCACGAGGTTCCGGACGGCACGGGCACCCTGCCCTCGAACCGGAGCGACGACGACTCCACGACGGATCCCACCCCGTCGACGCCGGGGTCCTCCACGCCGAGTCCCAAGCCCCCCAAGCCGTCCCCGCCGGGTACGACGCCGCCCAGCCCCACGCCGCCGACCACGCCCACTCCGCCCACTCCGCCCACAACGCCCACGCCGCCCGCCACGCCGGCCCCGCCGACCACGCCCACCGCGACGGTGGACCACCTGGAGGACGCGGGCACCGGGAACCTCACCGCGACCGCGGGCGGCGCCTTCGACGCCAAGGTCGCCGTGCGGACCGAGACCAAGGCGAACAAGGCTGTGGCGAAGGTCCGAGTGAGGTTCACGATCATCGGCGACACGGACTCCACCTTCACCGGCGGCGAGAGCGTGGCCACGGTGGTCACCAACAGCGCCGGCACGGCCACCGCACCCGCGCTCGTGGCGGGTGAGAAGACCGGCGACTTCACGGTCCGCGCCACCGTCGTGGGCCGCGTCCTGGCCGGACTCGACTACACCGCGAGCGTCACCGCCCGCCAGGCAGACACCCTCGCCCGCACCAGCGCCACCGAGCTGACCTGTGTGCCGGGTGGAGAGTTCGCCGACCAGGTGGAGGTAAAGGCCACCTACAAGGGTGCCGTCGCGGGGAAGGTCGCGGCCACCGCGACGCTCATCAAGTCGGCGGACGACGCGACCGAGAACGACAAGGGCCCCTACTTCAAGGACGCGGACGGCAAGACGATCCGCACCCTCACCAGCCTCACGACGGACGCCGACGGCGTACTGAAGCTGCCGAAGCTGTACGCGGACGACACGGCCGGCACGTTCCTGCTCCGCATCACGACGACGGGCGGCGCGACGCTGACGGTCGAGCTGAAGGTCGCCGCCGCCGTAGCCACTTCATAGCCACGTCATAGTCCTACGCGCATCGAGGGCGCCCCCTCCGCTTCCGGCGGAGGGGGCGCCCTCGTCGTGCCGTCGTCTGTGTGCGCAACGTGTTCTCATCTCGCCCCGCCGTTGCTACGGTGCCCGACCTGACGATGTATCAGTTCTCGATCCTCCGTCCTTCGGGAGGCTCCGCATGCGTGCTCTCATCGCCGCCGCGACCGGTCTCGTCGTCGCGCTCGCCCTGGTGTTCACGATCACGGCCATGGGTTCACCGGCCGGCCGGACATCACCGAAGCCGCTGCTGACGACCGTGCCCGCACACCCGTAACTCCCAGGGAGGGACACCGAGATGCGCCGCAAGGCCAGCCTCATCCTGCTCGCCCTCGCCGTGTTCTGCACGGCGCTGTCCCCGCTGCTGCGCTGGTACGCCTTCCCGCGCCTGGCCAAGATTCCCGCGGGCCAGTACCAGGACATGGTTCTGGAGGCGAAGAACGCGACCCTCCTCGACTACGGCACCATGACGGCCAGGAAGGTCCCCAAGGTCACCGTCGTACAGACCCTCAAGGGCAACGTCGAGGCCTCCGAGCGGATCGAGAGGACCGCGGGCCGCGACGTCGTCGTCTGGGACTCCCTCTCCTATGTGCAGGGCCCCGACGGCAAGATGGTCTCCAAGCTCCCCGAGCGCTACATCTTCGACGCGCACAGCCAGGACCCCGTCCACGCCACCGGAGAGTCTGTCGACGGCGACCCCGTCAAGCGGGAGGGCATCGAGTTCAAGTGGCCCTTCCGGACGGAGAAGCGGGACTACGAGTACTTCGACGCGCAGACCCGCACCTCGGCCCCCATCCATTACAAGGGCACGCAGAACTTCCACGGCGTCAAGGTCTACTACTTCGAGCAGACCATCCCCTGGACGAAGGTCAAGTTCCCCAAGGTCATGCCCGTCGAGGGCATCACTCCGGAGTCGGTCGCCAAGACGGGCACGACACGCTGGTACACGACCGTCCGCAAGTTCTGGGTGGAGCCGGTCACCGGCGCGCCGGTCTACGGCGAGGAGATCCACCAGGAGGAACTGCGCGGCGGCACGCTGCTCGGCGACCGTGACAAGGTGATCGCCTTCTCCGGCCACGTGAAGATGCGCGAGGACTACATCGAGTACACCGTCGATCTGGTCAAGTCGAACCGCACCCTGGTCCTCCTGCTGACGTCGTACCTGCCATGGGGCTTCCTGATCCTGGGCGCGGCACTGCTGTCCCTCTCCCTCTACCTGGAGGCGCGGGGCCGCCGCCCGGGCGACCCGGCCCCCACCGAGGCCGTGGAGCCGGAGCCGGTCAACGCCTGAGCCGCGCGTTCGTGTGCCGGGTCGGTGCGGCGGTGGCCGGGTCCTCGGGCCACGGGTGCTTGGGGTAGCGGCCGCGCAGTTCGGCCCGTACGGCCCTGTAGCCGTCCTTCCAGAAGGAGGCGAGGTCGGCGGTGACGGCGGCGGGGCGGCCGGCGGGCGAGAGTAGATGGACGAGTACGGGCACACCGGCGACGGTGGGGGACTGGTGGAGGCCGAACATCTCCTGCAGCTTGACGGCGAGTACCGGCTGTTCGGGGTCGTCGTAGTCGATCCGGATCCTGGACCCGCTGGGTACCTCGATCCGCTCGGGCGCGAGATCCTCCAGACGGGCCGCGTCGCCGGTGGCCCACGGCAGCAGCCGGGTCAGCGCCTGCCCGGCGTCGATCCGCGCCAGATCGGCCCGCCGTCGGGCGCGGCTCAGCTCCGGCTCCAGCCACTCGTCCACGCGCGCGTGGAGCGCGTTTTCGGACACGTCGGGCCAGGGATCGCCGAGGTGCAGTCGCAAAAAGGCGAGCCGCCGTCGCAGCACCTCGGCATCCGGGGACCACCTCAACAGGCCGAGCCCGTCCTCCCGCAGCCCTTCGAGCAGCGCTTCTCGTACGAGCCCGGAGTCGGCGTTCTTGAGCGGCCGCACCGCCAGCTCCACGGCCCCGAGCCGCTCGACCCGCCGCGCGACGACATCGCCGTCGGCCCAGTGCACTTCGTCGCCCTCGGCGTGCAGGGGCGCCGCGGCCCGCCGCGCCGTGTCCTCGTCGATCACGGCGGCGAGCCGCACGCGCGCGTGCCCGGAACCGACGGGCCGGTCGGCCACGGCGACAGCGAGCCAGGGGGCTCCCCGCAGACCTGTGCCGTCCCCGAGCTCGGCGCGCGTACCGGCGACCATGAGGTAGGAGCCGCCCTGAGCCCGCGCGACACGCTCAGGAAACGCAAGAGCGGCCACCAGCCCGACGACCCGGTCGTCACCGCTCCCGCCCCGCTGCCCCGCACCGGCCCCGCCCGGCGGCCCGTCCCCGGAGGGAGCGTCGGTGCTCGGCTCACTCGGGGCATGTCTGCCGACAGGTGGCCGGGAGGGGGTGCGTGCCGTGGGGGTCGACGCGGAGCGCAGACGCTTCGCCTCCGTGCGCCAGCGCGTCGCGTAGGCGTCACCCCCTCGGCGGGCGGCCCGCCAGGCCGCGGCCAGATCGTCCCCGTACTCCCGGGGCGGCTCCTCGCTCAGCAGGGCGACCACTTCGGCGGCCCGGTCCGCGCCGATCTCGGGGGCCGCGTCCAGCAGGGCCCGGGCCAGGCGCGGGTGCAGACCCAGCCGCGACATTCGTACGCCCCGCTCGGTGGCCCGCCCGGCGGAATCCACCGCACCCACTGCCGACAGAACGGCCCGCGCCGCCGCCATGGCCCCGCCCGGCGGAGGATCCAGCAGCGCCAGCCCGGTCGCGTCCGGATCGCCCCAGCAGGCCGCCTGCAAGGCGAACGCCGTCAGGTCGGCCACCTTGATCTCCGGCGCGGGAAAGCGCGCCAGACGGGCATCCTCGGCCTCGGACCAGCAGCGGTACACCCGCCCCGGCGCCTCACGACCGGCCCGCCCCGCCCGCTGCCGCCCCGCCGCCTGCGAGGCCCGTACCGTGGTCAGGGCGCTGAGCCCGCGCGCGTGGTCCACCCGCGGCTCCCGGGCCAGCCCGGAGTCGACGACCACCCGCACCCCGGGAACCGTCAGCGACGACTCCGCCACGGACGTGGCCAGCACCACCCGGCGCCCGGCACCCGCGGACAGCACCGCGTCCTGGATGGCCGTCGGCGCCCGCCCGTGCACCTGGAGTACCTCGACCGACCGGTCACGCAGCCCGCCCGCCACCCGAGCGATCTCCCCGACGCCGGGCAGGAAGCACAGGACATCGCCCTCGCGCTCGGCCAGCGCCCGCCGCACCACCGACGCCACATGCGTCAGCAGCGCCGGGTCGACCCGCATGCCGTGCGGCGGCCGGACGGGCCGCACCGGTGGCGCCCACACCACCTCGACCGGATACGACACCCCGTGCGCCTCGACGACGGGAGCGCCGCCCAGCAGCCGGGCCCATCCCTCGGCGTCGGTCGTCGCGGAGGCGGCCACGAGCCGCAGCTCGGGACGGAGCGCGGACCGTACGTCCCACAGGAAAGCGGCCACCGTGTCGGCGTCCAGATGCCGCTCGTGGCACTCGTCGAGCACCACCACGTCGACGCCCGCCAGCTCCTGGTCCCGCTGCAGCCGTTGCAGGAGGACCCCCGTCGTGACGACCTCCACGCGCGCGCGTGGACCCACCACACGCTCCCCCCGCACGGTATACCCCACGCTCTCGCCGACCTTCTCGCCGAGCAGCCACGCCATCCGCCGCGCGGCGGCCCGGGCAGCGATCCGCCGCGGCTCGGCCACGACGACCCGACGCTCCGGCCGCCCGTCGTCCAGCAGACCGGCGAGCGCCAGTGGTACGAGGGTGGTCTTGCCGGTCCCGGGCGGCGCCACGAGCACGGCACTGCCGCCGCCCTCCAGGGCGTCGTTCAGAGCAGGCAGGGCGCCGCGTACGGGCAGCGGGTCCAGGGCGTCGTAACGGATCACGCCCCTAGTCTCGTACGAGCGTCACGACATCCCCCACGCGCGCGTGACCCTTGGCGCACACCACTGCCTCAGTCCCGCTCGCACACGAAGATCGCCGTCCCCGGGATCAGGTTCCCCCGCAGCGGGGACCAGCCGCCCCACTCCTGGGTGTTCCAGGCGGGCCACTCGGGTTCGACGAGGTCGAGGAGGCGGAAGCCGCCGGCCACGATGTCGCGGACGCGGTCGCCGACCGTCCTGTGGTGCTCGACGTACACCGCGTTGCCCTCGTCGTCCTGCTCGACGTAGGGGACGCGGTCGAAGTACGAGGCGGATACCGACAGGCCCTCCGGGCCCGGCTCGTCCGGGAACGCCCAGCGGATCGGGTGCGTGACGGAGAAGACGAAGCGGCCGCCGGGGCGCAGGACCCGGTGGACCTCTCGCAGTACGCGGACCGGGTCGGCGACGAACGGCAGCGCGCCGTACGCCGAGCACGCGAGGTCGAAGGAGCCGTCCGCGAAGGGCAGCGCGCCCGCGTCGGCCTCCACGAGCGGCACCCGGCCGCCGATGCGCAGCGCGTGCTGGAGCTGGCGGTGGGAGAGGTCCAGGGCGACCGGACGGGCCTCCTGGGCGGCCAGCCAGCGCGAGCACTGTGCCGCGCCGGCGCCGATCTCCAGGACGTCCTTGCCCTTCAGGTCCTCGGGCGGGCCGAGCAGCTCGGCCTCCACCTCGTCGAGGCCCTCGGGTCCCCATACGAAACGGTCGTCCCCGAGGAATGTGCCGTGCTCTATCTGGTACTCGTCCGCGTTCCGGTCCCACCAGCCACGATTGGCGCGGGAGCTCTCCGTGACGTCCGCGTCGCGGCGGGTGGCTTCGGGCTCGAAAGGCTCGGGCTCTTGGATGATCGGCTCCCTCGTACTAATCTGCGGGCTCTTCCGTCCAAACGGTCGCGGAGGTGTCACGGCAGGGGCCGGTTACGGTCCGCGTGGCCTCGTGAGACGGGTTTTGTGCCGGGAATGAGGCGATCCGCCCTGGGTGTGCGCCTTCGCGCATTGACCCTGCCCGGCTGCCCCCGTATGCTACAAGTTGCGCTGCGAGCCTGCGTACCTCAGACGTAGCAGGTTGCGCTCGCATCTGTATGTATGTCCCCTCGGTTGTCGAGGCGCCACTGGAAGTGTTCGTGATGAACACGATTCGGATTTGGCGCTTCCTTGGCTGTCCGGCTTCTACAGGGCGAAACGGGCTTCCGGCGTAAGCAGTACCTACGACTCTCTGTCCGTACCGGAGCCCTTTCCCACATGACGAGCAGCACCGAGACCACCGCCACCACCCCGCAGGTTGCGGTCAACGACATCGGTAACGAGGAAGCCTTCCTCGCCGCGATCGACGAGACGATCAAGTACTTCAACGACGGCGACATCGTCGACGGCGTCATCGTGAAGGTCGACCGGGACGAGGTCCTGCTCGACATCGGTTACAAGACCGAAGGTGTCATCCCGAGCCGCGAGCTCTCGATCAAGCACGACGTCGACCCCAACGAGGTCGTCGCCGTCGGTGACGAGATCGAAGCCCTTGTTCTCCAGAAGGAGGACAAGGAAGGCCGCCTGATCCTCTCGAAGAAGCGCGCCCAGTACGAGCGTGCTTGGGGCACCATCGAGAAGATCAAGGAAGAGGACGGCATCGTCACCGGTACCGTCATCGAGGTCGTCAAGGGTGGTCTCATCCTCGACATCGGCCTCCGTGGCTTCCTGCCGGCTTCCCTCGTCGAGATGCGCCGTGTCCGCGACCTCCAGCCCTACGTGGGCAAGGAGCTCGAGGCGAAGATCATCGAGCTGGACAAGAACCGCAACAACGTGGTCCTGTCCCGCCGCGCCTGGCTGGAGCAGACCCAGTCCGAGGTTCGCCAGACGTTCCTCACCACCCTGCAGAAGGGTCAGGTCCGCTCCGGCGTCGTCTCCTCGATCGTCAACTTCGGTGCCTTCGTGGACCTGGGTGGCGTCGACGGTCTGGTGCACGTCTCCGAGCTCTCCTGGAAGCACATCGACCACCCCTCCGAGGTTGTCGAGGTCGGCCAGGAAGTCACCGTCGAGGTTCTCGACGTCGACATGGACCGCGAGCGCGTCTCCCTGTCGCTCAAGGCGACGCAGGAAGACCCGTGGCAGCAGTTCGCCCGTACGCACCAGATCGGTCAGGTCGTCCCGGGTAAGGTCACGAAGCTCGTTCCGTTCGGTGCGTTCGTCCGCGTGGACGAGGGCATCGAGGGTCTGGTCCACATCTCCGAGCTGGCCGAGCGCCACGTGGAGATCCCGGAGCAGGTCGTCCAGGTCAACGACGAGATCTTCGTCAAGGTCATCGACATCGACCTCGAGCGTCGTCGCATCAGCCTCTCGCTGAAGCAGGCCAACGAGTCCTTCGGTGCCGACCCGGCCTCGGTCGAGTTCGACCCGACGCTGTACGGCATGGCCGCGTCGTACGACGACCAGGGCAACTACATCTACCCCGAGGGCTTCGACCCCGAGACCAACGACTGGCTCGAGGGCTACGAGACCCAGCGCGAGGCCTGGGAGCACCAGTACGCCGAGGCGCAGCAGCGCTTCGAGCAGCACCAGGCGCAGGTCATCAAGTCCCGCGAGGCCGACGCGCAGGCCGAGGCCGAGGGTGCTGCCGCCCCCGCCGCCGGTGCTGGTGCCGGTGTCTCGGGTGGTTCGTACTCCTCGGAGTCGGACGACAACTCCGGCGCCCTGGCGTCGGACGAGGCCCTGGCTGCTCTCCGCGAGAAGCTCGCCGGCGGCCAGAGCTGAAAGCTCACCGCTAGGCAGTAGTTCGTGACTGCGGGCCCGCACCCATCTGGGTGCGGGCCCGCAGTGCGTTGCCCATGGGTTTCCCGTGGGTGTCCAGCGTGTGGGTGTCCAGCGGGCTGGACACGTGCGGGTGCGGAAACGTGCGGGATACACGAGTAACTGACGGGCCGTAACCCGTCGTTGGGAGGCTTCCCCGGTCGTTCAAGATCGAAAGGGGAGGCCCGTCATGGCACAACCTCAGAGCGGTCCCGGTGCGAGTCGTCGTTCGTTCCTGCGCAACGTAGGTCTCACGGGTGGAGCGGGCGCGATGTTCGCCACCATGGGGGCCCTCGGTCTCGCGCCCACCGCCGAAGCGGCCCAGCGCGAACAGCCCTTCCGTGCCCCGCAGTCGGGCGACTTCACGCTCACCGGACGCGGCGCCGCCAAGGTGGTCGTCGTCGGCGGCGGCATCGCCGGCCTCGCGGCCGCGTACGAACTCGGCAAGGCGGGCTACGACTGTACGGTCCTGGAGGCCAGAGACCGCACCGGTGGCCGCAACTTCACGGTTCGCGGCGGCGATGCGACCACCGACCTCTACGGCAACACCCAGAAGGCCCGCTTCAGTGAGGGCCAGTACATGAACGCGGGCCCCGCCCGCCTCCCGCAGTGGATGGTCACCCTCGACTACTGCCGCGAACTCGGCGTCCCCGTCGAGGTGTTCACCAACGTCAACGCCGACGCGTACATCTTCAACGAGTCCACCGGCATGACCAAGCCGATGCGTCACCGCACCGCGAAGGCCGATGTCTACGGCTACGTCTCCGAACTGCTCGCCAAGGCCACCGACAAGGGCGCCCTGGACAAGGAGTTGACCGCCACCGACCAGGAACTGCTCGTCGAGTTCCTCAAGGACTTCGGCGAGTTGGGCGACAAGCTGACCTACGAGGGCGGTGAACGCCGCGGATACACCACTGTCCCGGCCGCGGCCGGGACCCCCGGAGTGCTCCTCGGCGACGTCCCGTCAGCGTCGGAGGTCTTCACCACCGGCGTCGGACGCTACTTCTCCTTCGAGTTCGGCTACGACCAGGCGATGCTGATGTTCCAGCCGGTGGGTGGCATGGACCAGATACCGCGCGCGCTCACCAAGGCGATCGGCGGCCACCGCATTCGCACAGGGGCCGTGGTTTCCGACATCACCGACAAGGGGAGCGGTGTTTCGGTCACCTACACCCAGTCGGGCCGTACGAAGGTGATCGACGCCGACTACTGCATCGGCGCCCTCCCGCCCAACATTCTCGCCAAGATCCCGCACAACCTGGGTTCCGGAGTGCAGAGCGCGCTGACGGCGATCACTCCCTCGTCGGCGGCGAAGATCGGGCTCGAGTACCGTTCCCGCTGGTGGGAGCTTGATCACAAAATCTATGGGGGCATCACGGAGACCGACCAGGACGTCACGCACATCTGGCACCCGTCGTACGGCTTCCATGGCGAGCGCGGCGTGATGATCGGCTACTACAACTACGGCGACGACGCCGACTCGTACGGCAAGCTCACCCCCAAGGAGCGCGAGAAGCGCGCGGTGGCGGCCGGCGTGAAGATCTACGGCGAGAAGTACCGCACCGAACTCGCGTCCTCCTTCTCGCACCACTGGCGCCAGACACCCCACCTGGAGGCCGCCTGGCACGACACCCCGGGCGGCCCCGACGCTCCCCGCTACAAGCCGCTGAACGAGCCGACCGGACGCGTCTACTTCGCGGGCGACTGGCTCAGCTACACCGACGCCTGGCAGCACGGCGCGTTCACGTCCGCCCGCAAGGCGGTGACCGCGCTCCACGCGCGCGTGCTGTCGTCGTAACGCGAGCATGCTGTTGTCGTAGTTGCCGGGAGTCGTAGTCGCTGAGTTGCTGAAAGTCGGTAAATGGCGCCGGTGCGGTGCGCGGGGCGGGAATGCCCGCGCTCCGCACCACGTTGTGCAGTACGAACACAAGGAGGAGCGGTCACAGTGCTTGATCCGCAGGGTTTGTACGCATGGGAGCCGAAGGGCCTGGCCGTGGTGGACATGGCGCTCGCCCAGGAGTCGGCCGGTCTGGTCATGCTCTACCACTTCGACGGATACATCGACGCGGGCGAAACCGGTGACCAGATCGTCGACCGGCTGCTCGACACGCTGCCTCACCAGATCGTCGCCCGCTTCGACCACGACCGGCTGGTGGACTACCGGGCGCGGCGCCCGCTGTTGACGTTCAAGCGTGACCGCTGGACCGACTACGAGGAGCCCACCCTCGATGTCCGGCTCGTCCAGGACGCCACGGGAGCGCCCTTCCTGCTGCTCTCCGGCCCCGAGCCCGACGTCGAGTGGGAGCGCTTCGCCGCCGCGGTCCGGCAGATCGTGGAGCGGCTCGGCGTACGCCTCCTGGTGAACTTCCACGGCATCCCCATGGGCGTCCCGCACACCCGCCCCGTGGGCCTCACCCCGCACGGAAACCGCACCGACCTGGTGCCGGGCCAGCGCAGTCCCTTTGACGAGGCACAGGTCCCCGGAAGCGCCGAGGCTCTCGTCGAGTACCGCCTCATGGAGGCCGGACACGACGTCCTGGGTGTCGCCGCGCACGTCCCGCACTACATCGCCCGCTCCCCGTACCCGGACGCCGCGCTGACCGTCCTGGAGGCCATCACGGGCGCCACGGGACTGGTGCTCCCCGGTGTCGCGCACTCCTTGCGCACCGAGGCGCACCGCACCCAGACGGAGATCGACCGGCAGATCCAGGAGGGCGACGAGGAACTCGTCTCCCTCGTCCAGGGACTTGAGCACCAGTACGACGCCGCCGCGGGCGCCGAGACGCGCGGCAACATGCTCGCGGAGCCCGTCGACATCCCTTCGGCGGACGAGATCGGGCTCGAGTTCGAGCGGTTCCTGGCGGAGCGAGAGGGCGAGGCTTAGCCCTCAGGGGCCCTTCAGGGGCCCGTCGGGGTCCGTTCGGGGGCTTGTCAGTGGCAGGGCCTAAGCTTCGGGTCATGCTGAAGGTGGGCCTGACCGGCGGTATCGGCGCCGGCAAGAGCGAAGTGTCGCGGCTGCTCGTCGAGCATGGCGCGGTGCTGATCGACGCGGACAGGATCGCGCGAGAGGTCGTGGCGCCCGGAACTCCCGGGCTCGCGGCCGTTGTCGATGCCTTCGGCGAGGACGTACTCGCGCCGGACGGCAGCCTGGACCGCCCCCGACTGGGCTCGATCGTCTTCGCCGACCCGGAGAAGCTCGCCGTCCTGAACTCGATCGTGCACCCCCTGGTGGGCGCCCGCTCCCGCGAACTCGAACGCGCCGCCTCCGAAGAGGCGGTCGTCGTGCATGACGTCCCGCTGCTCGCCGAGAACACCCTCGGATCGCTGTACGACCTCGTGGTCGTCGTCGACGCCAGCCCCGAGACCCAGCTCGACCGCCTCGTGCGGCTGCGTGGAATGACCGAGGAAGACGCCCGCGCCCGCATGGCCGCCCAGGCCACCCGCGAGAAGCGCCTGCAGATCGCGGATGTCGTCATCGACAACGACGTACCTCTGGAGGCCCTCGAGCGGCGCGTGGGGGAGGTATGGGCGGATCTCGTACGCAGAGCGCACGCCCGCCAGGAATAGCGGTCCTCGATGGGGGCGTTGAACCAGTGAAGTGAGGGAAGGACTCAGCCGTGCCCGAGACCAGCGGTTCGACCGGACGTACTCCGGAGACGCATGTCATCGACTTCCGCGCCGCCGAGCAACTGCTCGCCGCGCGGGACCCGCGGGGCGCGGTGAAGCTGCTCGACTCAGTGATCGCCGCGCATCCGGAGAACACCGCCGCGCGACTGCTGCGCGCGCGTGCCTTCTTCGCCGCCGCCCAACTGCGGCCCGCCGAGTTGGAGTTCACCATCGTCCTGGAGCGCGAGCCGGACAACGCGTTCGCGCACTTCGCGCTCGCCCGCACCTATGAGCGCCAGCTCCGCCCCGACCAGGCGAAGCGCCACTTCAGACTGGCCGCGGCACTCGACCCGAAGCCGCAGTATCTCGAAGCGGCACGCTTCGACTCGTAAGGGCGAGTCGTAGGGACGCTGTACGTCGGGTGCGTCGTCTAAGGGTGGCGGTGCTCGGGCGGCCGGTACGGCGGGGGGCGGTGATCCGGCGGCCGGTACGGCGGGATGTCGCGGCCCGGCTGGTAGTGCGCCCCCTCACGGATGTGGCGCAGCACCATGGCCATGTCGATGGTGACGATCAGCCACAGCACGGCGCAGGCGATCGCCCATCCGGGCCGTCCCGCGAGGGTGAACGCGACCGCCCCGAAGACCGCCCAGATCAGGCCCCAGGCAGTCAGCCAGAAGCGCAGCCGCAGAGCACTGCGCGCTGTCGTCGGTTCACTGCCCGTACGCATGAGGACCACTACTCCGGTACTCCGGAACCACTGCTCCTACTGGGAAACGTACTCTTCGTGGTGCACGATTACCAAGGGACAGTGGTTCGGACAGTGGTTGGACCGACGGGGGAGGCCACGGTGCTGCTGGAGGCGTTGCGGGCGGACGCGAGGCTCGCCGCGTGGCTGAGGGACCTGGAGAGCGAGGGTGCCCCTCGGGAGGAAGCAGTGCTTCCGGACGCGGACGAGTTGCCGGACATCCTGCTCGACCTGGCCGTTGCTCATGAGCACATCAATGAACTCGTCACGCTGCGTACCCGGTTGGCGGCGGACCCGGAGGCGAAGATCCTCCTCGCTCGGTGTGTCGGCCGCTTCGTGCGGGACATGGGGGAGATCGGAAAGGGCTGGGAGCCGCCCTCCTTCCCCGCGTCGGCGGGCGCGCTCGGGCGCTGCTTCCACCTGTACGTCTTCATCGCGGCGCTCCCGTACATCCGCGCCTACCACCGCGAGCGCGGCATCGCCGACGACGTGTCCCGGCGCACCCTCGCCGACCTCGGACGGCATGTGGCCGTGCATCACAGGCGGCTCGGTACGCCGGGGCTGCTGTTTCCCTGGTGGATCGGCCTGCCTTTCCACGGTGAGCTGTTCCAGCTGGGGCGACTGCAGTTCCAGCGGGCGCGGCTCGGTCAGCGCACGGGGCGGGCCGTCTCGGCGGCGGGCCTCGGCGTCGGCCCCGGCGACCCGTGTCTGAGCCTGCACATAGCCGACTTCCGCGGTCCGCTGTCCCACTCCGCCTGCGACCGGTCGCTCGCGTCGGCACGGGAGTTCTTCGCCCGGCACTATCCCGACGAGAGCTATGAAGTCGCCGTGTGTCACTCCTGGCTGCTCGATCCGCAGCTCAAGCGGTATCTGCCGGAGGACTCCAACATCATCCGCTTTCAGGAACGCTTCGAAGTCGCGTACCAGGAGACGACTCCGGACGACGGGGTGCCGGTCGGCTTCGTCTTCGGCGATCCGGAACTGCCGACGGGTTCACTGCCGCGGCGGAGCGCGGTCGAACGGGCGGTGGGGGACCATCTGCGTGGGGGCGAGCACTGGTACGCCGGGCACGGCTGGTTCGCGCTGTAACAGGGTCTGGCCTGATTTGATCTGGCCTGGGGCTCGAACCCGGGGCTCGAACACGTCACCTGAACGAGTGAGGTGAAGTGGGAACGGGCCGATGGGAGCGGGTCGTTGGGCGGGTATGAGCATTCAGATGCGTGAAGGCCATGAGGGGACCGGACCGGGTGCGATCACGCCGGACGGCTGCGCGGTCGAGCTCTATGCGCGCCTGTCCATCGGGGCGGAGCCGGACATCGTTTCCGCGGCGGTGCCCGCGGGAGCGCACATTCTGGAGCTGGGCAGCGGGGTGGGGCGGATGACCCACCCGCTCCTGGAGCGCGGGTTCACGGTGACGGCGGTGGACGAGTCGGCCGAGATGCTGGAGCGGATCCGCGGGGCGCGGACGATATGCAGCCCGATCGAGGAGCTCGACCTGGGGGAGACGTTCGACGTGGTGATGCTCGCGTCGTTCCTCGTGCACACCGGGGAGGAAAACCTGCGCCGGGAGATGCTGGAGGCGTGCGCACGCCATGTCGCGGAGGGCGGCTGCGTGTTGATCCAGCGCGAGGGCGAGGACTACCACTCGAACGTGCCTCGGGAGCGTGTCGACCCCAGCGGCTACACCGTAAAAATCCTGTCGGCAGAGCCGGTGGGCGACGGGGTGAACTCGGTCTGCGCGGAGTATGTGTTCCCGGACGCCACGTGGACCCAGACGTTCACGGCCCGGCCGTTGACCAAGGAGCAGTTCGAGGAGGCGCTGGGGGAGGCGGGGTTGCGGGTGGAGCGGTATCTGACGGAGGACAGGGTGTGGGTGCGGGCGGTGAAGGTCTGAAGCCCCGGGCCCCGGGAAGGAGCCGACGCGGGTAGTCGGGTCGGCCGAAGGGGCGGAGTCGGTCGGCTAAACAAGTTCCGGTCCACGGCGATGAGTTCCCGCCACGCATGCGGTCTACCTCCGCGACAGCGACTCCTACCGCTTCGCAAGGGAGACCTCCATGTCCGAGACCACCGCGCCCGTCACCGCGATCACCTCCGCCTCCCCCTCCGCAGCCCCCACCCCCACCCCCACCCGCGGCCGCGGCGCCCGGATCTCCCTGGGCGCCCTGCAGGTCGTACTCGGTCTCTTCTACGTGCTCGCGAGCGCGCTTCCCAAGCTGATCGCGCACCCGTCCGCCGCCGAGGTCTTCGACGATCTCGGTTGGGGGAGCGCGGGGATGTATCTCATCGGCGCGCTCGAACTGGCCGGAGGTGTCGCGCTGTTGATCCCGCTGCTGTCCTCGGTGGCGGCGGTGGCGCTCGGCGCGCTGATGGTCGGCGCGTTCATCGTGAACGTCACCGTGCTGCACGGGCCGTATCCGGCGACCCCGCTCATCCTGATCCTGCCGCTCGCGCTGATCGCGTGGGTCCGGAGGGGACATACCGCCGAGTTGGTCCGTCAGCTCCGACTGTTCCGGCTGGAGCGACGACGGGCATGACCGCCGTACGACGTCGAGGGCTCCCCGTGACATAGGGAGAGCCCTCGACGTCGTACGGCGACCGGGTGTGTCTGGGCGTTCAGGTGTTCGCGTGAAGGGTGGTCCTCGGGGTCAGGGGCCCTCGGAGCCGCCCTCCGGGCCGCCGAGGCCCCGGAGGCGTTCCATCTCACGGCGGTCGCGCTTGGTCGGGCGACCCGCGCCGCGGTCGCGGACGCCCGCCGGGGCGACGGCCTCGCGCGGCGGGGGCGGCGGACTGTTGTCCACGTAGCACTCGACGGCGACGGGCGCCCCGACCCGCTTGCGGATCACACGCTTCACGATGACGACCCGTTCCCGGCCCCCGTGCCGCAGTCGCACCTCGTCGCCGACGCGTACGCCGTACGCGGGCTTGACGCGTTCGCCGTTCACCCGGACATGGCCGCCACGGCAGGCGGTCGCGCCCATCGAGCGGGTCTTGACCAGACGTACGGACCAGATCCAGCTGTCGACTCGCACGCTCTCGCCGCTCGGCGGGCGGGCGGCCTCGGCGGCGGCCACCGTGTCACCGGGCCCGTCCGTGCTCTTCTTCTCGTCCACCTGATCGACGTCCGCATCCTCAGAAGCCATACCTCGACTCTAGAAGACCTGACGGGCCGATATGCCAGCGCCCGAACGACTGCGTCATCGGCTGGGAGCTTCCACTCCGGTGGCGCTGACGTAGCCGGACGGGCCCCAAGGTTCTGCGTACTCCCCGTCCATGATCCGCCGCTGCTCCGGACGCACACCGCCCACCTGCCCCCGCCGGCACGTCTAACAGGAGCAGAGCTGGGTGCGCAGGGTCTCGCCGGTCCACCGCTCCCAGCGCTCACGCGACCAGCCACGCTCGTGCACGAACAGGAGGTACAACTCAGGGCTGAGCAGGCCGTACAGCAGGTCGGCGACTTCCTCCACCGACACCTCCGGCCGCGCGCCCGGTTTGCCGGCCAGCGCGTTCGCCGCCCTTTGTTGAACGACATGACGAGGATCGACGTCCTGCGGCCACAGGGCGGCGACCTCGGGGTCGCTCGCGGCCGCCGCCTCCAGGACTTTGATGATCGGCGCGACCCGCTCCAGGACCGAGGTCGTGCCCGCGACGTAGGCGCGCAGCATGTCCTGGGCCGTGTCGGCGGCCAGTGCGTCGACGAACCACGGCCGGTCCATCGTGGCCACCGGCTCTTCGTCACCCGCGATCGTCACGTCGACCAGTTCCTTGAGCAGGGTGCGCTTGTTGCCGAAGACGAAGTAGATCGTCTGCACCGCGACACCGGCCCTGTCGGCGACGTCTTGAAGATTCGTCGCGCCGTATCCGTCCTGCACGAACAGCTCGAGAGCCGCCGCCAGGATGCGCCGACGCGTCTCCTGCGCTTTCTGCCCCCGCTTGTTCGTTCGCTTGACATCGCTCATGACTGGAGTCTAACTCTAGATGCGAACACTAGAAGTCAACTCTAGTAAACGAGGTCTGCATGTCGGTCATCACCGTTACCCGCTTCCAGATCGATCCCGCCGACGCCGAGCAGCTTCGCGCCCGGCACGCCGCGTTGGTCGCCGCGACCAGGGCCGCCGCGCCCGGGCTCACCGAGGCGCGCCTGGGCCGGCTCGATGACGAGACGTGGGTCGGCATCTGGCGCTGGGACTCGGCTGCCAGCCTGCAGGCGGCCCGTCAGGTCGTACCCGGCAACGCCGAGGCCACTGCGGCATTCGCGCTGACCCGCGAGCCCACCGTGGACGACATCGAGGTTCTGGACGAGCACTGATCCGCGTCTCCCGGGTTCCCTAATCGAGGACATGACATGATCGAAATCGATGCGTTAACCAAGGTGTACGGCTCGGCGCAGGTCCGAGCGGTCGACGAGGTGTCGCTGCACATTCCCGCCGGATCCGTCGTGGGCTTCCTGGGCCCCAATGGCGCCGGTAAGACCACCACCATCAAGATGACGGCCGGCCTGTTGGCCCCCACTGCGGGCCGGGTCCGGCTGGGCGGCGTTGACGTGGTCCGGCAGCGTTCGGCCGCGATGGCGCAGTTCGGCGCCGTGCTGGAGGGCTCGCGCAATGTCTACTGGAGCCTGTCGGCCTGGCAGAACCTGATGTACTTCGGGCGGCTCAAGGGCTTGCGCAAGGCCCAGGTCGGCGAACGTGCCGAGGAGTTGCTGACCGGGCTGGGACTGTGGGAGCGGCGCGACGACAAGGTCGGTGACTTCTCCCGCGGCATGCAGCAGAAGGTCGCGATCGCCGTCGCTCTGGTCGCCGACCCTCCGATCGTGCTGCTGGACGAGCCGACGCTCGGCCTCGACGTCGAGGCCACTCGCACAGTCAAGGACTGGATCGCCGAACTGGCCCGCGATCGGGGCACCACCATCCTGCTCACCACCCATCAGCTCGATGTGGTCCAGGAGTTGTGCGACCGCGTGGCCGTCATCCGTCAGGGCCGGCTCGTCGCCGACCTGCCCACGCGTGAACTGCTGGCCGGCTTCCGCGAACGCGACAGATACGACATCCGCATCGAGGGCACTGCCCCCGCCGGGTTCGACGCCAGCACCCACGAAGGCGTCACCACGATCCGCGTACGGGTGAGCGATCCGGGCGAGGTGTACGACGTGGTCGAGCGACTGCGCGCGCAAGGGGCCGTCCTGGAGTCGCTGGCCCAGGTTCAGCCCGATCTGGAGGATGTGTTCCTCGCTCTGGTCAACGGGACGTCCCATGCTTGACGTCCTGGGCGCGGAGATCGGGAAAGGCCTGCGGGTTCAGCTGGCCCATCCGATCGGGCACGTCGTCTCGCTGCTGATCGGCGCCACGATGTACCTCGGCCTGCAGTTCGTCCTGGGCCGGGGGGAGCTGCGGCAGGATCTGCTGCCGCAGACCCTGGTCGCGATCGGCGGCTACTGGTTCCTGCAGTACGCCGGCCTGGTGATGGTGTCCGATCTCATCGAGGAGAAGCGCGCCGGCACCTTCGCCCAGGCACAGATGACCACGGCGCCTGTCTGGCTGCCGATGCTCGGCCGGTTGATCACCGCCTCGGTGTTCGGTCTGGCGGTGGCCGCCGTCGCCGCTCTCGTCCCCATGCTGGTGGCCGGGATCTCGATCCCGCTGCGCTCGGCGGCCCTGGTGCCTGCTCTGTTGCTGGGTGTCAACGTGCTGGCCTTCACCTTCCTGCTGGCCTCCCTGGCCCTGGTCTCCCCGATGATCGGCGCCCTGCAGTCGCTGTTCACCTCGCTGGTGCTGCTGCTCAACGGCTCATTCCTGCCGCTGGCCCTCTATCCCGACTGGTTGGCCCTCCTCGCCAGATTCCTGCCGACGACCTTGGGCATCGAGGCGACCACCCAGGCGCTGTTCGAGGGCCGGACCCTGGCCGATATCTGGACCGGCGGCACCCTGCCGTGGCTCATCGCCCACACCCTTGCGCTCACGGTGGTCAGCGGCCTGCTGTTCGTCCGCAACCACAGCCGAGCCCTGCAGGAGTCGTCATGAGGTTCGCCCGCGGATTCGCCGCCGAGGTCCGCAAGGGCCTGCTCAACTTCGCCGCCGGATGGCGCGAAAGCCTCATCCAGATGCTCACCTTCCCGCTGTTCTACCTGCTCATCGTGCTGTTCATGGGGCGCGGGCAGCTGCGTGCGGAACTGCTGCTGCCCGTGTTGCTCGGCATGGTGGCGCTGACCTTCATCCACGAGCAGGTCAACCGGATGTTCTGGAGCTATCTGGGTGACATCCAGTCCGGGGTGCTGGAGCAGACGTACCTGACCCCGCTGCCGTCTGCCGCGGGCATCCTCGGCCGCCAGATCGCCGCAGTGATCTCGGCCCTGCCCACCGCGCTGGCTGTCCTGGCCACCGGGGCCGTCGCCATCGACATCCAGGGCGGGCAGGTGCCCTTGGACGCGCAGGTGATCGTGCCGCTGGCCGCCATCGCGCTGGGTACCTGCGGACTGGCGCTCATCCTGTGCGGGCTGACCCTGGTGTTCAAACGGATCGAGATCATCACGCAGGTGTCGGTGGCCGTCTATGCCATCGCCGGCGGCACCCTGGTTCCCTTGGCCGCCATGCCCGATCCGATCGCCTTCCTCAGCCGGCTGCTGGTCCCCATCGCGCCCGGCATTGAGGCAATGCGGGACATCCTGCTGGGCGGGCATTCCCTGGCCGCCCTCCCGACCGGCTGGGGCCTTGGTTGGCTGCTGGCCCAGCCGCTGCTCATCACGACCGCCGGGGTGGTCCTGTTCAACCGGCTCGAACACCTCGCCAGAGACCGCGGCACTCTCGGCCGCTACTAGAAACCTGGAGATCACTATGACAACGGACACCGTGGCCCTGAGACCCGTCGGACAGGTCGTGGGCGGGCGCAGCGAGGTGTTCGAAGACAACTGGGGCGACGTTCGTGCCGTGATTCGTCTGGACGGCGCGTCCTTCACCGCGTCGGCGGTGCTCGGCCTGGAGCACTTCTCACATCTGGAGGTCGTATTCCTCTTCGATCGGATCGACTCCGCCACCGTGCCCAGCGAACCTCGTCCTCCGAGGGGGAACCCGAGCGCGGCACCCGTGGGGGTCTTCGCCCACCGCGGGCCGTACCGCCCCAATCGCCTGGGCGTCTCCCGCTGCCGACTGGTTGCCGTGGACGGCTTGGACCTGCAGGTCGCCGACCTGGACGCGTTGTCAGGCTCTCCGGTCCTCGACATCAAGCCGTACTTGGCCGAGTTCGCCCCCCGTCATCCGGTCATTCAGCCGGCCTGGGCCACCGAACTCATGAGCCGCTATTACTGAGGCGCTCATCCGACGGCTTGCCGCAGCAGCTCTTTCGAAGCTGCGCGCATGAACTCAGTGACACCCGGCTTGCTCGATGGTCTGTGGGCCCCGGAAGCGGAGGGCGGTCCAGCCCAGGGTGCGTGCCGCCTCGATGTTGGCAGGGCTGTCATCGATGAAGAGTACTTCGTCGGGGGACGCACCCAACCGTTTCGAGGCGGCGTCGAAGGCGGCCGGGTCGGGCTTGCGGTGCCCGAGGCGGTAACTGAACAGTAGTTGGCCGAAGCCGTCGAACATTTCTGGGTACAGGCGGGGCAGCACCTCCTCCTCCAGAGGGCCGTTGTTGGTGAACAGGGTGAGCGACCGCGATCCTCGGTGAAGTTCCAGTACGTCCCGGACGGAATGATCGGGGCTGAAGGCGCTGCACCAGGACGTGTCGAGCAGTTCGTCGCTGCCGGCGAATCCCGTGACGGCACGGATGCGGTCCCGGACCTCCGCCGCGTCCGTATATCTGCCTGAGTCGGAGTCGGAGCTGAACCCGGACCTCCACAGCAGTTCGTCCACCCGGTCCGGAGCGAGCGAGAACGCGGCGGCCAGCCGTTGGAGGCGATGGGCGTGGTGGAAGCGGAACAGCACGCCGCCGAGGTCGACGACCAGGTGATGGTGGCTCATGCGGTGACCTCCTTCGCCGCAGTCCGGATTTCGTCGAGCAGGACGGTGAGATCGGCCTCGGTGGTGTCCGGGTGGAGGATGCAGGCGCGCAGGGCTGCCGCGCCGGAGAGGCGGGTGCCGGTGAGGAAGGCGCGCCCGCGATGTTGCACGGCCGCCGGGATCGCCTGGTTCAGCGCTTCTGTCGTGGTGGCGCCGAGTGCTGTGGGCCGGTGGCGGAAGGCGATGACCGAGGTGACTGCCGGGGCGAGCAGATCGAAGTCGTCGGAGGCTTCGATCATGGCGGCGAGGGTGCGTGCGAGTGTGGTCGTTCGTTGTACCAGCTGGACGATTCCGTCGCGTCCGAGGTGCGCGATCGTGGCCCATACGCGGAGCGCGCGGAACGGACGCGTTTGTTCGGGGCCGTACTCGGAGAACCAGCCCAGCTCGTCGGCATCGTCGTCGCGAAGGTAGGGCGGTATGAAGCTGAAGGTGTCGCGTGGCCCGGCCGGATCGCGGAAGAGGACACAACCACAGTCGACGGGGACGCCGAGCCACTTGTGCGGGTCCAGGGCGAGGGAGTCCGCCAGTTCCATTCCGGTGTACACGGGGCCGGCTTCTTCGGCGAGGATGCCGAGTGCGCCGTAGGCGCCGTCGATGTGGAACCACAGTCCGTGCTCACGGGCGATCCCGGCGACTTCTTCCAGGGGGTCCACGGCGCCGGTGTTCACTGTCCCCGCACTCGCCGCGACGAAGAACGGTCGCACTCCTGCTCGCATGTCCGCTGTGATCAGGCGGCGCAGTGCGCTGGTGTCCATGCGGAAGCTGTCATCGACCGGGACCGTGCGGAGGTACTGGCTTCCCAGGCCGAGGAGTTCTGCTGCCTTGCGCAGACAGCTGTGTCCCTCGGCCGACAGGTAGATCGCCAGCGGGTGGTGCCCGTACAGGCCCGTCTCGCGTATGTCCCTGCCCTGTTGGCGGGCTGCCCACTGCCGGGCCGTGGCCAGCGCGATGACGGTGGCCATGGAGGCGCCGCTGGTCAGCAGTCCGGCACCCGGCTGATGAGGGAAGTCCACCAGCTCAGCCAGCCACCGAACGGCGGTGCGCTCCAGCAGGACGCCCGCGTGATCTCCCCCGGCACAACTCGGGTTCATCGCCGCGGCCAGCGGAGCGACCAGCACTCCGGCGGGAGAGGGCGGGGAGTTGACCCAGCCGAAGAACCGGGGATGTCCGTTCCCCATCGGGTAGGGCAGCACGTGGTCACGCACATCGTGAAGCAGATCCTGCAGAGGACGGCCCACAGGGGGCAGCTGCTGTTGGGAGAGCCATGAACGGTCCGCTTCGGGCACCGGCCGCCACACCGGTCCGCCGGGTACGGCAGCCAGGTGATCGGCCGTCATGTCCGCGACCGACCGGCCCGCTCGACGCAGGTCACTCATCATGCCCTCCAGGTAGAAGACGGCCGTGGAAGTCGGCCGGCCGGGCCAGCGCCATCGCCAGGTAGTACACGCATGCGTCGTCGGTGTCGTTGGCGAAGGCATGCCGGTGGTCGCCAGGGAAATAGGCGGAGTCCCCGGCCGACAGGAGATGGGCCACGCCATCGACGGTCAGGCGCAGACGTCCGGTCTCCACTGCCACGTATTCCTGTGATCCCGGTGGATGCGGCGAGAACTCCCCGGCATCCACGCCTGGCTCCAGGGTGGTGCGCATGAACTCGAACTCCGTGCCGGGCAGAACGGGCGAAAGGATGCGCCGCTCCCAACCGGAGGGATCCCGCACGACGTGCTGCCGAGCGCGGGGCAGGATCACCACACCGGGACGGACGGGCTCGTCCAGGAGCCGGGCGATCGAGGTGCCCAGCGCGGTCGCCAGACGGTCGAGGACCAGCACACTCGGCGTCTTGGTGCCGCGCTCCACCTCGGACACCATGCTCCGGCTCACCCCGCTCAGCTCGCCGAGCCGCTCGAGAGCCATGCCTCGGGCTTGTCTCTCGGCTCGGATCCTGGCCCCCAACTCGGCCATGGACAAACCACTGGACAGGGCGTTGCCGTCACTCATGCGTCCACTATAGCGACTGCCATCCTCTATAGAGGAATGCTCCGAGGTGCGACGAGTGCGCCATCCTTGAATACGGCGACAGAACACCGGTGGAGTTCTTCACTGATGAGCAGGCTGAGGAGTACGGGATGTTCACCGACTCGGCAGACGCGGCTGATCTGGCCGATCTGGCTGATCTAGATGTGCGGATCAGCGGGTGTCGGGCCTGTCCGCGCCTGGTTGCGTGGCGCGAGGAGGTGGCCCGTACCAAACGCGCCGCCTTCGCCGATCAGACGTACTGGGGCCGCCCCGTCCCCGGGTTCGGCCCGCCCGACGCGTCTCTGCTGATCATTGGCCTGGCCCCCGCGGCGCACGGCGCGAACCGGACCGGTCGGATGTTCACGGGTGACCGGTCGGGCGACGTGCTGTACGCGTCGCTGTACGAGGTGGGACTGGCCTCGCGGGCCACGGCCGTGAGCGCGGCCGACGGGCTGACGTTGCACGGCGTGCGGATCACCTCACCCGTGCACTGCGCCCCGCCCGCCAACAAGCCGACCCCCGAGGAGCGGGACGCCTGCCGGCCGTGGCTCGTGCGCGAACTGGAACTGCTGCGGCCCTCGCTCCGGGCGGTCGTCGTGCTTGGAGCTTTCGGCTGGCAGGCCGCGCTGCCGGCGTTCGCGGAAGCGGGATGGGAGGTGCCCCGCCCTCGCCCTGCCTTCGCGCACGGAACGCGGGTCACGCTCGGGCCGTCCGTCTCGCCCGGGCCGTCCGTCTCGTCCGGGCTGACCAGATCGCCCGGGCGGCTCCGACCGCCCGGGGCGATCGAGCTCTTCGGATGCTTCCACGTCAGTCAGCGGAACACCTTCACCGGGCGGCTGACGCCCGCCATGCTCCGGGACGTGCTGAGTACGGCGGCCCGGGCGGCGGGGCTGACGAGGAGGCCGCAGGAGGGTTAGCCTCGCCCGATGGGTCTGTATCCGGAGATCGAACCGTACGACCACGGGATGCTCGACGTAGGGGACGGCAACCGCGTGTACTGGGAGGTCTGCGGGAATCCGGACGGGAAGCCCGCGGTCATGCTGCACGGCGGGCCCGGATCCGGCTGCGGTGCGGCCTTCCGGCGCTACTGCGACCCGGCCGCGTATCGCATCGTGCTGCTGGACCAGCGCGGCTGCGGACGCTCGACCCCGCACGCGAGCGCGTACGGGACGGACATGGGCGTCAATACGACGGCGCATGTGATCGCGGACCTGGAGCTGCTGCGCAGCCACTTGGGCATCGCGCGGTGGCTGGTGTGGGGAGTGTCGTGGGGTTCGGTGCTGGGGCTGCGGTACGCGCAGACGCACCCGGACGTCGTATCCGAGGTGGTGCTGACCGCGGTGGCCACCGGATCGAACGCCGAAGTCGCCCTGCTGACCAGGGGACTTGGGCGGATCTTCCCCGAGGCGTTCGAGCGGTTCCTGGCCGAGTTGCCGGAGGACGATCGGGAGGGGAATCTCGCGGCCGCGTACAGCCGCCTGCTCGAATCGCCCGACCCCGAGGTCCGGGCGCGGGCGGCGCGGGCCTGGACCGACTGGGAGACGGCGATCATTCCCGCGCCGCCTCGTACCGTGGAGCGCTACGAGGACCCGGCGTTCCGCATGGGCTTCGCCCGAACCGTCACGCACTACTTCGGCAGCGACCACTTCCTGGGGGAAGGGAACGACCAGGGCGTGGTGCTCCGCGACGCGCCCCTGCTGGAGGGAATCCCCGGCACCCTCGTCCAGGGCAGCCTGGACTTGGGGAATCTGCTGGGCACGGTGTGGCGGCTCCATCAGGCGTGGCCCGGCAGTGAGGTGACCGTGATCGACGACGTGGGCCACACCATGGGCGCGTCCGGTGTGGTCGACGCGTTGGTGGCGGCGACGGACAAGTACGCCCACCGCTAGCCTCACCGTTTCACTTGGGGACGGCTGACTCCGGGGCGGAAATGCGAAAGTGCCTTCCTGACCTGGGACGATGAACCTTGCTGAGGGGTT
>NZ_JBEZLR010000082.1:0-42870 GCF_040652275.1 Streptomyces sp. NPDC048275 | reverse complement strand
TCACGGAACCAGCGGTACGCAGTACGCGGGGCGATCCCCTGCGCGCGAGCCCATTCCGTCAGGTTCATGCACCTGATCATACATCACTCATGACATCTAAAGGACACTTATGGACACTCATTGGAGAGCAGCTCGAACCCTTTACCCCTTCAGCGCGTCGTACGTGACTCCCGTCAGCCGCTCCGACGCCGCCCAGAGCCGCTCCCCGGCCGTGTCGTTCACGGTCCACCCGGCCCGCCAGGACGTCGCGGGCGAGCCGCGCCACATCGCGAACGAGGGCCCGGTGAAGGAATCGGGCAGCACGCCGGGCGCGGTGGCGGCGTAGAGCGTAGGCAGCGCTCCGGCATCGGCGCTCTGTCCGAAGAACCGATTGCCGATCTCCATGAACCGCTCAGTACCCCTGCGGCCCGCCATCCTCGGCCCGACGGTCTGGAGGTTGGTGGAGGCATACCCCGGATGCGCGGCCGCCGCCACGACATCGGACCCGATACCGGCCAGCCGCCGCGCCAGCTCATGCGTGAAGAGGAGATTGGCGGTCTTGGACCGCGCGTAGGCAACCCAACGCCGATACGCATGCCGCTCGCAATTGAGATCGTTGACATCGATGTTGGCGGCCACATGGACCATGCTCGACACCGTCACGACCCGCGCACCGGGGGTCTGGAGCAACGCCGGGAGCAACAACCCGGTGAGCGCGAAGTGCCCAAGATGATTGACCCCGAACTGCGTCTCGAACCCGTCGACGGTCCGCCCCCGCGGCAAGGCCATCACACCGGCGTTGTTGACCAGCAGATCGAGCCGGCCGTACGCGTGCTCATACGCCACCGCGAATTCCGCCACCGACTCCAGATCCCCAAGATCCAGCCGCAAGAACTCGACATCCGCGCCGGGCACTTCGGTAACGATCCGATCCCCCGCCCCGGCCCCTTTCACCTCACTCCGACAGGCAAGCACCACACGGGCGCCACGCCGGGCGAGCTCACGCGCGGTGACATATCCGATCCCGCTGTTGGCTCCCGTGACGACGACGCTACGCCCACGCTGATCAGGAATGTCGCTCAAGTCCCAGCCGCCCACACCAAGCCCCTCTCCTTTTCATCTGTCACCTCTCGTGAACCCGACGACCGCACCGACCACCGGATATCACACACCGTAGTTGATCAATTGCGATCCGAACCTTTGGTCCATGGATCGCCATCCCATCAGGTGATCCGCAAGCACAAGAAGCACGAGCAACAGGGCCTCGTTACGGTGGGACGCATGAAGCTCTCGCCGCTCGACGCCCGGGAACGTTTTGTTTCCTCGCCCGTCGCTCGGCTGGCGACAGCTGACGCCCACGGGGTTCCCCATGTGGTACCAGTGACCTTCGCCGTCCTGAATGACGTCGTGTATTTCGCGGTCGACCACAAGCCCAAGAGCACATGGGCGCTGCGGCGGTTGCGCAACATCGAGGAGAACCCCTCGGTGACGGTGCTGGTCGATCACTACGACGAGGACTGGTCGACGCTGTGGTGGGCCCGTGCCGATGGCCGTGGGGAAGTGCTGCCGGAGGACGGGCAGGAGCGGCGCGGCGCGGTGGGGTTGTTGTGCGGCAAGTACCAGCAGTACAAGGACTCCCCTCCCCAGGGCCCCGTGGTCGCCGTTCGGGTCGAGCGGTGGAGCGGCTGGGCCTTCACCCAGCCGGCCTTGGCGGGACGGCCGAATGCGAGATGACGTACAGGAAAGAAGCCCAAGAGGGCGGCACCCCCCGCACAGGGGTGCCGCCCTCTCTTGGTGCGCCGGGGCTGTTGCCGTGTCGGTGAGGGTCGGGGTGACCCGGCGACAGCCCCGGGGTTTCGTGAGGCCCTAGCGGTGGTCGCTGCCCGCCGACGAGGACGCCGCGCGGCCCGCCTCCAGGCGAGCCACCGGGATACGGAAGGGGGAGCAGGAGACGTAGTCGAGTCCCACCTCGTGGAAGAAGTGGACCGACTCGGGGTCGCCGCCGTGCTCGCCGCAGACGCCGAGCTTCAGGTCGGGACGGGTTTCGCGGCCGGCCTTGGCGGCGGAGCGGACCAGGGAGCCGACGCCGTCCTTGTCGATGGTCTCGAAGGGGCTGACTCCGAAGATGCCCTTCTCCAGGTACGCGGTGAAGAAGCTCGCCTCCACGTCGTCCCGGCTGAAGCCCCACACCGTCTGCGTGAGGTCGTTCGTACCGAAGGAGAAGAACTCCGCCGCCTCCGCGATCTGACCGGCGGTCAGCGCGGCCCGGGGCAGTTCGATCATCGTGCCGATGGCGAGTTTCAGGGCCGTGCCCGTCGTCGCCTGGACCTCCGCGATGACCTGGTCGGCCTCCTCGCGGACGATCTCCAGCTCCTGGACCGTTCCGACGAGCGGGATCATGATCTCGGCGCGCGGGTCACCCTTGGCGTTCTTGCGTTCGGCGGCGGCCTCGGCGATCGCCCGTACCTGCATGGTGAACAGGCCGGGGATGACCAGGCCCAGGCGCACACCGCGCAGGCCCAGCATCGGGTTCTGCTCGTGCAGGCGGTGGACCGCCTGGAGGAGGCGCAGGTCGTTCTCGTTGGCGTCGCCGCGCGACTCCGCCAGCGCCACTCGTACCGACAGTTCGGTCACGTCGGGCAGGAACTCGTGCAGCGGCGGGTCGAGGAGACGGATCGTCACCGGGAGGCCGTCCATCGCCTCGAAGAGTTCGACGAAGTCCTTCTTCTGGAGGGGCAAAAGCTCCTTCAGGGAGTCCTCGCGCTCCGCGTCCGTGTCGGCGAGGATCAGGCGTTCGACCAGTTCACGGCGGTCGCCGAGGAACATGTGCTCCGTGCGGCACAGGCCGATGCCCTGGGCGCCGAAGCGGCGGGCGCGCAGGGCGTCCTCCGCGTTGTCGGCGTTGGCGCGGACTCGCAGACGGCGGACCCTGTCCGCGTACGCCATGATCCGGTGTACGGCGGCGACCAGTTCGTCCGCGTCGTCGGCACCCGCGTGCATCCGGCCCTCGAAGTACTCGACGACCGGGGACGGGACGACCGGGACCTCGCCCAGGTACACCTTGCCCGTCGAGCCGTCGATCGAGACGACGTCGCCTTCCTCGACCACCAGGCCGCCCGGTGCCGTCAGACGGCGGCGCTTGGTGTCGACCTCCAGCTCCTCCGCGCCGCAGACACAGGTCTTGCCCATGCCGCGCGCGACCACGGCCGCGTGGGAGGTCTTGCCGCCCCGCGAGGTCAGGATGCCCTCCGCCGCGATCATGCCGTCGAGGTCGTCGGGGTTCGTCTCGCGGCGGATCAGAATGACCTTCTCGCCCGAACGCGACCACTTGATCGCCGTGTACGAGTCGAAGACCGCCTTGCCGACCGCCGCACCCGGCGACGCCGCGATGCCCCGGCCGATCTGCTCGACCTTCGCCTCGTCGTCGAAGCGCGGGAACATCAGCTGGGCGAGCTGGGCGCCCGTCACACGCTGGAGCGCCTCCGCCTCGTCGATCAGGCCCTGGTCCACCAGCTGCGTCGCGATACGGAAGGCCGCGCCCGCCGTACGCTTGCCGACACGCGTCTGCAGCATCCACAGCTGCCCGCGCTCGATGGTGAACTCGATGTCGCAGAGATCCCTGTAGTGGTTCTCCAAGGTCTCCATGATCTGCATCAGCTGGTCGTACGACTTCTTGTCGATCGACTCCAGTTCGGCGAGCGGGACCGTGTTGCGGATGCCGGCCACCACGTCCTCGCCCTGGGCGTTTTGGAGGTAGTCGCCGTACACGCCCTGGTGGCCACTGGCCGGGTCACGTGTGAACGCCACGCCCGTACCCGAGTCGGGGCCCAGGTTGCCGAAGACCATCGAACAGATGTTGACCGCCGTGCCGAGGTCGTGCGGAATGCGCTCCTGGCGGCGGTAGAGCTTGGCGCGGTCGGTGTTCCAGGAGTCGAAGACCGCGTGGATGGCGAGGTCCATCTGCTCGCGCGGGTCCTGCGGGAAGTCCCGCCCGGCCTCGGTCTTGACGATCTTCTTGAACTTGGTGACCAGCTTCTTCAGGTCGGCCGCCTCGAGGTCGGTGTCGACCGTGACCTTCTTGGCGTCCTTCGCCGCTTCCAGCGCGTCCTCGAAGAGCTCACCGTCGACGCCGAGGACCGTCTTGCCGAACATCTGGATGAGGCGGCGGTACGAGTCCCACGCGAATCGATCGTCACCGGCCTGCTTGGCGAGGCCCTGGACCGACTTGTCGGAGAGCCCGATGTTCAGCACGGTGTCCATCATGCCCGGCATGGAGAACTTCGCACCGGAACGGACGGATACGAGCAGGGGGTCGTCGGCCTGGCCGAGCTTCTTGCCCATCTTCTGCTCGAGCGCGTCGAGGTGTGCACTCACCTCGTCACGCAGTGCCGCCGGCTCCTCGCCACTGTCGAGGTAGGTCTTGCACGCCTCGGTGGTGATCGTGAAGCCGGGAGGGACGGGAAGGCCCAGGTTGGTCATCTCGGCGAGGTTCGCACCCTTGCCGCCGAGGAGGTCCTTGAGGTCCTTGTTGCCCTCGGTGAAGTCATAGACGAACTTCACGCCCTCCACGCCGCTCTCAGCTACGTGGGGATCTTTGTTTTCCGACACGGGTCTCGACTCCTCGAGGACGCGGTGGCTGCCCTGACGGCCAGGAACATACCCAGATCGAAGGCGCCTGGGTACGTCCACTTGCGCGTCATGCGCCTGTAACCACCCGTCCGCCACTGGATCGAAAGTCAAAGCTTGGCAAGCGTCGACCTGCGGATGTTTTCACTTGTTGAACGAATCAACGCCCACAGATCGCCACATGCGCTCACATGAGCGGGCGTCGGCACGCCTGAGTTCACCCGGTGAACGATCAAGGGGTGGCACTGAGTGCCACCCCTTAGGGAAGTGCACCCGCCCAAGATCCGCTCATCTGAGCATCAACCTTATCAAGCGTGGCGAGAATCACGTCGTGTGGGGCGGCCAGATTTCACCATGCGGACCACGCCGCGGACACGACACACGGATGTCACACGCCCGGCGCCGTCACACACCCAGCGCCGCCACACGCCCGGCGCCGTCACACACCCAGCGCCGTCAGTCGCTGCTCCACCCGCTCCGGCGCGTACAAGTACTCCACGACCAGCGCCCCCGCCCCGACCAGCCCCGCCCGGTCGCCGAGGCGCGAGGTCACTACGTCCAGATGAGCGGTCGAACGGGGCAGCGCCCGCTGGTACAGCAGCTCCCGCACGCCCGTGAGGAAGGGTGTTCCGGCCAAATCCCCGGCGATCATCAGGACGCCGGGGTTGAGCAGCGTCACGACGGTCGCGAGGACGTCACCGACCTGCCGCCCGGCCTCCCGCGCGAGCGCCATCGCTTCCGGATGCCCGGCGGTCAGCAGGTCGCGCACATCCGAGCCGGACGTGGCCCGCACCCCGGACTCGGCCAGCCGACGCGCCACCGCGCCACCGCTCGCGACGGCGGCCAGACAGCCGTACGAACCGCACCTGCACAGCGCGTCGGCGCCGACCCGGATGTGCCCGATGTCGCCGGCACCACCGTCCACGCCCCGATAGATGGCGCCGCCCACGACCATGCCCGCGCCGATACCGGTGGAGACCTTGACCAGCGCGAACGCCGAGCAATCCGGATAACCGGTGCGCTGTTCGCCGTACGCCATGAGGTTGGCGTCGTTGTCGACGAGTACGGGGATCCCGGCGCCGCTCCGGGTTTCGGTCCGGGTTCCGGTGTGCTCCTCGAACGCCCTGCCCAGGCGTCCCCGTATGTCGTAGCCGTCCCAGCCCGGCATGATCGGCGGCTGGACGACCCGGCCGGTGTCGCTGTCGACGGGGCCCGGCACCGCGAGCCCGATGCCGCACACGGAGTCCGCGCTCTGCCCGGCCTTCTCCAGCAACTCGGCGAACCAGTGACCGAGCTCGCCCAGAACGGCGTCGGGGCCGTCCTCGATACGCAGGGTTCCATGGTGCTCGGCCAGGATCTCGCCGGTCAGCGACACGACGGCGGCCCGGCCGTGCCGGGTGTCGAGGTCCGCGGCGAGGACGACGGCGTGCGCGTCGTCGAACTCGAGGGTGATGGAAGGACGCCCGCCCAGCGGCGAGTCCACCGGGCCTCCCGCACCCTCGCGCAGCCAGCCCGCGCGGAAGAGCCGGTCCAGGCGCTGGCCGACCGTGGCCCGTGACAGACCGGTGGCCTGCTGCAGCGCGCCGCGTGTCGTGGCACGGCCGCTGCGCACCAGCTCGAGCAGATCTCCGGCGCTTGCCTGATTCCCGGCCCTCATGGCCTTCGCCGCCCTTCCCGTCATGCGCACCCTCTTGCGTTAACCAACTCTGCATTACATATTGAGTTTTGCGTGTTAAATAGACGTAACCCTACGGTAGCTACTGCCGAACCGGCCGACCGCACGTCTTCGGGGAGACCTGAGTGGACAGCACAACCCAACTCACCGTTCGCCGCACGGGGATCACCACCCCCGTGCGCACCTCGGGCTCACCCTCTCCGCCCGGCTCGCGTGAGATCACCCACTCCGGCGCACATGTATACGATCCCGCCGAATCCACCGGGTCGCTGCACCTCAGGGCGGCCCGCACCCTCGAGGGCAACTGGACGGGAACGTCCACGGTCCCCTCGCGCGGCCTGTACCCGCACCAGTGGTCCTGGGACTCCGCCTTCATCGCGATCGGCCTGCGCCACCTGTCCCCGTTGAGGGCGCAGACGGAGCTGGAGACACTGCTCGGCGCCCAGTGGGGCGACGGTCGGATCCCGCACATTGTCTTCAACCCCTCCGTACCACTGGACGCGTACTTCCCGAGCCCCGACTTCTGGCGCTCCTCCACCGCGGGGCGCGCCGCGGGCGCCCCGCGCACCGTACAGACGTCGGGCATCGTGCAGCCGCCGGTGCACGCGCTCGCCGCCTGGCTGGTGCACCAGGCCGACCCCGGCCTGTCGCGGGCCCGCGCCTTCCTCCCCCGTATGTATCCCCGGCTCGCGGCCTGGCACCGCTATCTCCTGCACCGCCGGGACCTGGGCGGCGGCGGGCTCGCCTCGGTGGTCCACCCCTGGGAACAGGGTATGGACAACAGCCCCTGCTGGGATGCCCCGCTCAGCCGGATCACCCCGGCCGAGCCGCGCACCTTCCGCCGCGCCGACCTCGACCACGGGGCTGCCGAGGACCGGCCGACGGATCTCGACTACGGGCGGTACGTGCGGCTCGCGACGGACTACCGGGACGGGGGGTACGCCGACGGGGGCGGCGAGTTCGCCGTCGAGGACCCGGCGTTCAACGCGTTGCTGATCGCCTCCGAGCACGCACTGGCGGCCATCGCGCGGGAGCTGGGCGCGGCCGGGACCGCACGGCACGCGCGCGCGGAGCGGCTGACGGCCGCGCTGGTGGAGCGGCTGTGGGATCCGGCGGAGGGGATGTTCTTCTGCCGGGATGTGTACGGCGGGGGCGAGAGCGGTGCTCTCGATTCAGAGCGGCGCCCTCGGAGCGGTGCTCACGCTTCGGAACAGCGCTCCCAGGAGCGGCGCCCTCGGAGCGGTGCTCACGCTTCGGAGCAGCGCTCCCAGAGCACCGCTCGCACATCGGAGCAGCGCTCCCAGAGCACCGCTCGCACATCGGAGCAGCGCTCCCAGAGCGGTGCTCTCATTCCCGAGCGCAGTGTCGCCGGGCTCCTTCCGCTCATCCTCCCCGCGCTGCCCCGCGACATCGCCGCCACCGTCGTACGCACGGCGAGCGGGCCGCACTTCGGGCTCGGCGACGTAGCCCGGCTGGTGCCGAGCTACGACCTGACCGGACACGCCTTCGATCCGCACCGCTACTGGCGCGGCCCGGCCTGGTTCAACACGAACTGGCTGCTGGAGCGCGGACTGCGGCTCCACGGGGAACACGGCCGCGCGGAGGAGTTGCGGGCCGCGCTGCTGGAGACCGCCGACGCGTCCGGGTTCGCGGAGTACGTGGATCCGTACACCGGCGAGGCCTGCGGAGCGCTCGGTTTCAGCTGGACGGCCGCGCTGACGCTGGACCTGCTGCACGAGCCCTCCGGGACGGACCAGGCGGACCATGCGGACCAGGTCGTGTCCCACTCGAGGCACGACACTTTGTTCGACACATCACACAGCACCACACCACACAGCACATTCGAGACGGGCGCCAAGGGAGGGGACCGGGGATGACGGACCGGCATCATCTGCTCGTGCACGGAGGGACGTTCGCCGCCGTGGGCGACGGCGGCGACATCAGCGGAGTGCGGGGCGGCAGTTCCCCGGACGGGTTATTCGTACGGGACGCCCGGCACCTCAGCCGCTGGCAGCTGACCGTCGACGGAGCGGTGCCCGAGGCGCTCACTCCGGTCACGGACGGCGACACGGCGCGCTGTGTGCTCGTGCCACGCGGCGGCCGCAACGAACCGCCCGCGTACACGCTCTTTCGTGAACAGGCCGTCACCGACGGCGCGTTCGTGGAGGCGCTGCGCGTCACCAGCAACCGTCCGGCGCCCACCACGGTGCGGATCGCGGTCACGGTGGACGCCGACTTCACGGACCAGTTCGAGCTGCGCTCCGACCACCGTACGTACGCCAAGATCGGCGTCGTACGCAGGCGCCAAGTCCTCGACGACGGGGTCGAGTTCAGCTATCAGCGCGGGGAGTGGCGGTCCTGTACGACGGTCACCTCCGAGCCGCCGCCGGACGGAGTCGAGGAGACCGGCACGGGCGCCCGTCGCCTCGTCTGGACGCTCGACCTCGAACCGCACGCCTCCGCCGAGCTGTCGCTGCGCGTGGCGGCCCGCCCGCACGGCGCCCTGAAGGACCCGGAAGTACCGCTCTCCCCCGCCGCCGCCAACGAGCAACTCCTCGCGTTGGAGGGCGAGTTCGCGGAGGGTGTGCCCTTCCCGACCGGCTGGCCGGAGCTGGCCGCGGCCTGTGCGCGAGGCCTGTCGGACCTCGCGGTGCTCCAGGTTCCGGCGCGCGGCCCGGACGGCGAGGAGCTGCGTGTTCCCGCGGCCGGAGTGCCCTGGTTCCTCACTCTGCTCGGCCGCGACGCCCTCCTCACCTCCCTCTTCGCGCTCCCCTACCGCCCCCAGCTCGCCGCAGCCACGCTGCCCGCGCTCGCCGCGACCCAGGCGGTGGAGGTGGGAGCGGGCGCGGTGGCTCAGCCGGGCAAGATCGTGCATGAGGTGCGGCACGGCGAGCTGGCGCACTTCGGGCAGGTGCCGTACGGGCGTTACTACGGCTCGGTGGACGCGACGCCGCTGTTCCTGGTGCTGCTCGGCGCGTACACGGAGCACACCGGTGAGGTGAGCCTGGCCCGGCGTCTGGAGGCCAACGCCCGCGCGGCGATCGGCTGGATGCTGGACCACGGCGGCCTGACCTCCCGCGGTTATCTCGTCTACCGGGCGGACGGCGGCGGTCTCGCCAACCAGAACTGGAAGGACTCCCCGGGCGCGATCTGCTCGGCCGACGGCAGCCGCCCCACCGGGCCGGTGATGGCGGCGGGCGCGCAGGGATACGCGTACGACGCACTGCGCCGCACCGCGCATCTGGCCCGCACGGTCTGGGACGACGAGGTCTACGCGGCCCTTCTCGAACAAGCCGCCGCCGACCTCCGCGACCGCTTCCAGCGGGACTTCTGGATGACCGAACACGCCTTCCCTGCCCTGGCGTTGGACGGCGACGGCAACCAGGTCGACGCCCTCGCGTCGGACGCGGGCCATCTGCTCTGGTCGGGGCTGCTCGACAAGGAGTACGGCGAACTGGTCGGCCGCCGCCTGCTCGAGCCGGACTTCTTCTCCGGCTGGGGCGTGCGCACCCTGGCCGCCGACCAGCCGGCGTACCACCCATTGTCGTACCACCGTGGCTCGGTCTGGCCGCACGACAACGCGCTGATCACCCTGGGCCTGTCCCGCTACGGCCTGCACGACGAGGCTCGTACGGTCGCCCACGCGCTGGTGGACGCGGCCACCGCCGCCGGTCATCGCCTCCCCGAGGTCCTCGCGGGCTACGGCCGTGACACCCACCGGGAGCCGGTGCCGTACCCGCACGCGTGCGTACGGGAGTCACGCTCGGCGGCGGCTCCACTGGCGCTGCTCACGGCGGTGGGGGGCGCGTAGGTCCTGTCGGTGGTTCCTACGAGGCGGTCATGGCGTCGCGGGCCGCCTCGATGAACTCCGCCAGTCTGCGGCGGAACACTCCGTGGGCCTCGTCGAAGCGTTCGCGGGCGCCCGGGTCGCCCTCCGTGACCCGCCACAGCGCGCTGTTGGCGTCCGCCGCCGCCCGCTGAACGGCTTCGGCCGCGGCACTCCCGGCCGTGTCACCCGCCGGACGTGTCCAGCTCCGCGTCCTCGCTCACGCCCGCGCAGTCGTACGGGTCCTTCAGCCAACCGTCCGGCAGGACGACCCTGTTGTTGCCGGAGGTACGGCCGCGGGGCCCGTCCGCGCCGAGCGGCCACGGCTGGTCGAGGTCCAACTCGGCCAGCCCCTCGGACAGTTCGGCGAGCGATGAGGTGATCGCGAGACGCTTGCGCATCTCGGAGCCGACCGCGAAGCCCTTCAGATACCAGGCCACGTGCTTGCGGAAGTCGATGACGCCGCGCGCCTCGTCGCCGATCCACTCGCCGAGCAGGGTGGCGTGCCGGACCATGACGGCCGCGGCCTCACGCAGCGTCGGACGCGCATAGTCCGTACGCCCCTCGAAGACCGCCACCAGATCGCCGAACAGCCACGGCCGCCCGAGGCACCCGCGCCCGACCACGACCCCGTCGCACCCGGTCTCCCGCACCATCCGCACCGCGTCCTCGGCGGACCAGATGTCGCCGTTGCCGAGGACGGGGATCTCCGGCACATGCTCCTTGAGGCGTGCGATCGCATCCCAGTCGGCGGTGCCGCCGTAGTGCTGGGCGGTGGTGCGCCCGTGCAGCGCGATGGCCGTGACCCCCTCCTCTACGGCGATCCGCCCGGCGTCGAGGTACGTGAGGTGGTCGTCGTCGATGCCCTTGCGCAGCTTCATCGTCACGGGGAGGTCGCCCGCCCCGCTGACGGCCTCGCGCACGATCGCCCGCAGCAGGTGCCGCTTGTACGGGAGGGCGGAGCCGCCACCCTTGCGGGTCACCTTCGGGACCGGGCAGCCGAAGTTCAGGTCGATGTGGTCGGCCAGTCCCTCCTCCGCGATCATGCGGACGGCCTTGCCGACGATCGCCGGGTCCACGCCGTACAGCTGGATCGAGCGCGGCTTCTCGGTCGCGTCGAAGTGGATCAGCTGCATGGTCTTCTCGTTGCGCTCGACCAGCGCCCGTGTGGTGATCATCTCGCTGACGAAGAGGCCCTTGCCGCCGGAGAACTCCCGGCAGAGCGTGCGGAACGGCGCGTTCGTGATCCCGGCCATGGGGGCGAGGACGACGGGCGGCTGCACCGTGTGGGGGCCGATCGAGAGAGAGGGGGCGGGCGCAAGGGCGGTCGTGGACATTCCCCCATTGTCGCGTACGAGGAGAGGTGCCCGCGAGTCGTTAGTTAGGCGCACTATTGACGTCGGCGTACTCTGGTGGAATGCCCGAGCTCAGTCCCCGCCGCCGCCTGCTGGTGCTCGCGATCTGCTGTATGAGCCTGCTGATCGTGAGCATCGACAACACGGTTCTCAACGTCGCCCTGCCCTCGATGCAGCAGGACCTGCACACCGACATGGCGGGTCTCCAGTGGACCATCGACGCCTACACGCTGGTCCTGGCGTCGCTGCTGATGCTCGCGGGCTCGACCGCCGACCGCATCGGCCGCCGCCGGGTGTTCAAGGCGGGCCTGGTCCTGTTCACGATCGGCTCGGTCCTGTGCTCCCTGGCCCCGAACCTCGAATCGCTCGTCGCCTTCCGCATGGTGCAGGCGGTCGGCGGCTCGATGCTGAACCCGGTCGCGATGTCGATCGTCACCAACACCTTCACCGACCCGCGTGAGCGCGCCCGCGCCATCGGGGTCTGGGGTGGTGTGGTCGGCGTCTCCATGGCGGCGGGGCCGCTGGTCGGCGGTCTCCTCGTGGACTCGGTCGGCTGGCGCTCGATCTTCTGGATCAACCTCCCGGTGGGCCTGGCCGCCCTGTTGCTCACCTGGCGCTACGTCCCCGAGTCCCGCGCCCCCAAGGCCCGCCGCCCCGACCCGGTCGGCCAGGTCCTCGTCATCGCGCTGCTCGGCGCGCTGACGTACGCGATCATCGAGGCGCCCAGCTCCGGCGCCCTGAAGATCCTCGTCTTCGGCGCGATCGCCGTCGCCGCGCTGCTCGGTCTGCTGTGGTACGAGCGTCGGCGCGACGAACCCCTCATCGACCTGCGCTTCTTCCGTTCGGCGCCGTTCAGCGGGGCCACGGTGATAGCGGTCAGCGCGTTCGCGGCACTGGGCGGCTTCCTGTTCCTCTCGACGCTCTATCTGCAGAACGTCCGCGGCTTGGACGCACTGCACGCGGGCCTGTGGATGCTGCCCATGGCCCTGATGTGCTTCGTGTGCGCGCCGCTGTCGGGGCGGTTGATCGGCAGCAGGGGACCGCGGCTGCCGTTGCTGATCGCGGGAGTCGCGATGACCGCGAGCGGAGTGCTGTTCGCCGCCTTCGAGGGCGAGACGTCGAACGTCACGCTCGTCATCGGCTACGTCCTGTTCGGCCTCGGCTTCGGCTTCGTGAACGCCCCCATCACCAACACCGCCGTCTCCGGCATGCCCCGCAGCCAGGCCGGTGTCGCGGCCGCCGTCGCCTCGACCAGCCGCCAGATCGGCGCGACCCTCGGCGTCGCGGTGGTCGGTGCGGTCCTCGCCTCCGGCATCGACGAATCGGCGTACAAGGACACCTTCGTGACGGCCGCCGTCCCCGGCTGGTGGATCCTCACCGGCTGTGGCCTCGCCGTCCTCGTCCTGGGCGCGCTGACCACCGGCCGCTGGGCCCGCGGCACGGCCGAGCGCACGGCGCGACAGCTGGAGTCGCCGGAGGCACGGGAAGCGGTGGGCGTGCGCCCCCAGGACGCACCGGCCGCCTAGGCCCTAGCTCCCCAGCCCCGGGCAGGAATTTCTCTCTCACGCTGCGCCGGACAACCAGGATCCGTCCGTGGAACATCGCGACCGCGGCCGCCAGCCGCTGGTCACCCGGGCTGTCCATACGGGCTCCTCGCTCGGGAGGTGTCGGACCTACGATTTTCCGCCGCGGACCGCGATCGGCGCCACCCCCGCAGAGCCCGGTCTCAGGACCCGGTCCCGTCCTCCAGAGCCATGGCGTACAACTTCTCCAGCCCCTCGCGGGACTCCTCGTCGACAGGGGCGTACGTCACCATGCGGGCGCCCATGTCGGGCGCCAGCCACAGGTCGGTGTGGTCGAGGGTGAGAAGCCCGACGTGCGGGTTGAGGAACTGCTTGGTCTTGCTGCGGGCGCCGCCGACCACCTCGTACCGCTCCCAGATCTCGCGAAACTCCGCCGACTCCGTGCGCAGCCGCTTGACCAGCAGCTTCCAGGCCGGTTCGCCGAGGTGTCCGGCCATCGAGGCGCGCAGCTTGGCGGCCATCACCCGCATCGTCTCGTCGAGGAGCACGATCGACTTGCGCCACTCGGGGTTGGTGTAGGCGAGGATCATGCAGTTGCGGTCCTCGGGCGGTACGGCGTCGAGGTCGCTCATCATCAGTCGGGCGTACGTGCGGTTGTACGCCAGGATGTCGTACCGGCTGTTCTGGATGCAGGCCGGGATCGGCTCCAGCTGGGTCAGCACGTGGCGCAACGCCGGGGTGAGGGTGGGACAACGCGCGGCGGGCGAGGGGTCGACAGCTCCGGCGAGCTGGAAGAGATGGCCTCGCTCGCTGGAATCGAGCAACAGAGTGCGGGCCAGCGCGTCGAGGACCTGTTCGGAGACCTGGATGTCACGTCCCTGTTCAAGCCAGGTATACCAGGTGACGCCGACGGCCGAGAGCTGCGCGACCTCCTCGCGGCGCAGGCCCGGGGTGCGCCGACGGCGGCCGCGGGGCAGTCCGACCCGCTCGGGCGTGATGCGTTCGCGACGGCTGCGCAGGAAGGCGGCCAGCTCCTGCCGCCTGATCTCGCTGCCGCGCGGGGCGGCGGTGCCGTGCGGTTGCGGGGCGGCGCTCGTCGCCATGTACGTGCCCGACGTGCCGGCCGTCTCCTGCGCCATCGTCGTCATGCCTCCAGCCTGCCGTCCACCGGAACCTGTTGCCAGTACTGCCTCTACCAGGATAAGGACACTCTGGTACCAGCCTGAGGTCAGGAGAAGGCTGGCGAACGTGACCGAAACCGGAACGACCCTGACAACCACCGCACGCTCCCCCGCCGCGTCACCCGGGCTCGGCGGCCTCGGGCTCTTCACCGTGCTGCTCGGCGCGGCACTGCCCCTCATCGACTTCTTCATCGTCAACGTCGCCCTGCCGACCATCGGCCAGGACCTGGACGCGAGCGAGGCCGTGCTCGAACTCGTCGTCGCCGGGTACGGAGTCTCGTACGCCGTCCTCCTCGTGCTGGGCGGCCGGCTCGGCGACCTCTTCGGGCGGCGCCGGCTCTACCTCGGCGGCATGGCGGCCTTCGGCCTGACCTCGCTGGCGTGCGGGCTCGCGCCGAGCGCCTGGACGCTGGTGGCGGCGCGCGTCGCGCAGGGCGCGGCGGCCGCGGCGATGCTGCCGCAGGTGCTCGCCACGATCCAGTCGGCGACCGCGGGGCCGCGCCGCGCGAAAGCGATGGGCCTGTACGGCGCGACGGCCGGACTCTCCATGGTGGCCGGGCAGATCCTCGGCGGCGTGCTGGTCGCGGCCGATATCGCGGGCACGGGCTGGCGCGCGGTGTTCCTGGTGAACGTGCCCGTCGTGATCCTCGGTCTGATCCTGGCCGCGCGTGCCGTCCCGGAGACGCGCTCGCAGCACCCGGAGCCGATCGACGGACCCGGCACGGTTCTGCTCGCCGTGGCCCTGCTGGCCCTGCTCGCGCCGCTGACCGAGGGCAGGGCGGCGGGCTGGCCCCTGTGGACCTGGCTGTCGCTCGCCCTGTTCCCGCTCGCGGCGGCGGCGTTCTACTTCGTCGAACGCCGGGAGGACCGCGAGGGCCGTACGCCCCTGGTCCCGCCGAGCCTGTTCGCCCTCACGTCGCTCCGCCGGGGCCTCGTGATGATCGTGCCGTTCGCGATCGGCTTCAGCGGCTTCATGTTCGTGATCGCGGTGGCGTTGCAGCGGGGTGCGGGGCTCGGTCCGGTCCCGGCGGGACTGGCGCTCGCTCCGATGGCGGTGGTCTTCTTCGTGGTCTCGCTGTGCGGGCCGCGGCTGGTCGCCCGCTACGGCACCCGGGTCGTCACCGCGGGCGGACTGCTCCAGGCGGTGGGCGTGACGCTGCTGGCACTGACCGCATGGCGGTCCTGGCCGGACGTGGGTATATGGGAGCTGCTGCCGGGGGCCGCGGTGGCCGGCGCGGGCCAGGCGCTCCAACTCCCCGTCCTCTTCCGGATCATCCTCTCCGAGGTCCCGCCCGCCCGGGCCGGCGTCGGCAGCGGTGTCATGATCACCGTCCAGCAGTCGGCCCTCGCCCTCGGCGTGGCCACCTTGGGCACCCTCTTCCTGACCCTCGTCCCGGGCCACGGCATGCGGGACGCCCTCGTGACGACCCTCCTGGTCCAGCTGGCGGGCGTGGCCCTGACGACAGCGCTGAGCCTGCGGCTGCCACGCACGATCAGCTGAGCGCGCGCCTGCGTCAAAGCCCTCACCGCCGAACCCCGGTGACGCGCCCGGATCGTGACGGCGGATGACGGCCCGGCCAACTCGCCGCCGAAGAGCCCCCGTTGATCTTCGCCATGCTGCACACTCCTTGCTGCGAACGCCTTGCCGGGCAAGCGGAGTGGTATCAACTGAGCGGTAGCACCTGGAGGTGGCATGCTGCAGATCAACACGAGCAAGGTAAGCCGCTGGGACCAGCACGGCCGCGAGCACGTCGTACGCGTCCAACGTGCGGGTATGCAGCGCACGATCAGATGCGATACGTGCGGGTGGCGCAAGGGTGCGCAGTTCCTGCCGTGGCTGAAGGCCGAGGAACACCTGGCGGAGGCGCATCAGGCGACGGTGGATCCGTCGGAGGGATAGCCCCTGGCGGTAGACGCTGCCGTGGCTGACGCCGAGCGCGCGGGCCACGCCGCCACGGCGGCCTTGGCGGGGCCGTGGCGGCGCGTCAGCTGTCATCCGTTACCCGTCAGCCGTCATGCGCACGGTGCAGGCCGACTCAGCCCTGCCGCAACGGAATCGCCAGGTCCACCACCCGTCGCCCGCCCGAGAACGAACCAACCGAAGTCGCCTTCCCCGTCAGCAGGTTGACCCGGAACACCTGGCCGCCCGTCACCGCGTACCCGGTGTTCGTGCCGCTGCGCGCTGAGCTGTAGATGTCGAAACCGGAGTTGAGCGGCGCGTCGATGCCGAGTTTGCCCGTGGGGGCGAGGTTGCCGGCGTTGGCGGGCGACTGGACCGACACCTGGTCGAGGGAGGTGTCGAGGTCGAACAGGGTCGTGGCCGTCGTCGCGTCGAGGTCGTTGTTCGTGTACGCGGCTCCCGTCACGCCGAGCGCGGTGGCGCCGGGGTTCGGGGGCACCGGCGGGTTGGTGAGGGTGCCGTCGACGGCGGTGGTGCCCGCGGCGGGGGCGCCCGCCGGGTCGTCGAGGTTGTGCCGGAGGTTCTGCCCGGTGTCGCTGATGACGCGCAGCCGGTTGGCGGCGGGGTTGAAGTCGACGCCGAAGGCCTTGCCCTGGAGGGCGACGGTGAGCTGCGAGACCTTGGTGGCGCGGGCGCCGGCCTCGCGGAGGGTGTAGATGCCGCCGCGGTCGCCGACGCCGTACAGCTTGTTGTTCTGCACGCGGTAGTCGATGCCGATCAGCTTCGCGTCGCCCTTGAGTCCGCTCACCGCGCCGAGCGGGACGGCCACCTTGGGCCGGTCGGCCCGGAAGCTGACGAGCCGCTGGTCGGAGGTGAGCCCGACGACCACGAGCCGGTCGGCGGCCGCCGCGCCGGGAAGCCCGGTCCCCAGGGCCGCCTGCGACCCTACGGCCGTACGGTCCGACCGCTGTCCCCCGTCGCTCGCCGCGACGTAGCCGACGGTCCCGATGGCCAGGGCCAGGGTCGCGACGCCGATGACTGCCTGCTTGCGCATGATGCCCCCGTGAAGGTCCGGCGGCCCACCCCCTGCGGGCCGCGTGACCTGTCCTTCGGAGCGCCGCGGGCCCTGGATTGCAAAAACCCCGGTTCTATTACATCCGTTACGGACGTGACAAAACCGAGGCATTTGAGAGCGGAGACCGCGCGCGACCAGCCACGGGCGGCCCGCAGTCGCGGAACCGCCCGTTTCACTGAGTGCCTAGCAGCCGATCAGTCGGCTGGCCAGGTACCCCTCGATCTGGTCGAGGGACACGCGCTCCTGCTTCATCGTGTCGCGCTCGCGCACGGTGACCGCGTTGTCCTCGAGCGTGTCGAAGTCGACCGTGACGCAGAACGGCGTACCGATCTCGTCCTGGCGGCGGTAGCGGCGGCCGATGGCGCCCGCGTCGTCGAAGTCGATGTTCCAGTTCTGGCGCAGGGCGGTGGCCAGGCCCTTGGCCTTGGGCGACAGCTCCGGGTTGCGGGACAGCGGGAGAACCGCGACCTTGACCGGCGCCAGGCGCGGGTCGAGGCGCAGGACCGTGCGCTTCTCCATCTTGCCCTTGGCGTTCGGAGCCTCGTCCTCGACGTAGGCGTCCAGCAGGAACGCCAGCATCGCGCGGCCGACACCGGCGGCGGGCTCGATGACGTACGGAGTCCAGCGCTCGCCGGCCTCCTGGTCGAAGTAGGAGAGGTCCTGGCCGGAGGCCTTGGAGTGGGCGCCCAGGTCGTAGTCCGTCCTGTTCGCGACGCCCTCGAGCTCGCCCCACTCGTTGCCGCCGAACTGGAAGCGGTACTCGATGTCGGCGGTGCGCTTGGAGTAGTGCGAGAGCTTCTCGGCAGGGTGCTCGAACCAACGCATGTTCTCTTCGCGCAGACCGAGGCCGGTGTACCAGTTCCAGCGCTCCTGCATCCAGTACTCCTGCCACTTCTCGTCCTCGCCCGGCTTGACGAAGAACTCCATCTCCATCTGCTCGAACTCGCGGGTGCGGAAGATGAAGTTGCCGGGCGTGATCTCGTTGCGGAAGGACTTGCCCATCTGCGCGATGCCGAACGGCGGCTTACGGCGGGAAGTCTGCTGCACGGAGGCGAAGTTGGTGAAGATGCCCTGCGCGGTCTCGGGACGCAGGTAGGCGACGGAGCCGCTGTCCTGGGTGGGGCCGAGGTGCGTGGAGAGCAGGCCCGAGAACTGCTTGGGCTCGGTGAAGGTGCCCTTGTTGCCGCAGTTGGGGCAGTTGAGGTCGACGAGGCCGTTCTCCGGGGCGCGGCCGTGCTTCGCCTCGTAGGCCTCCTCCAGGTGGTCGGCGCGGTAGCGCTTGTGACAGGAGGTGCACTCGGTGAGCGGGTCGGTGAAGGTGGCGACGTGACCCGACGCGACCCAGACCTCGGTGGCCAGGATCACCGACGAGTCGATACCGACGACGTCCTCGCGGGAGGTGACCATGTAGCGCCACCACTGGCGCTTGATGTTCTCCTTGAGCTCGACGCCGAGCGGGCCGTAATCCCAGGCGGCGCGCTGTCCGCCGTAGATCTCACTACAGGGGAAAACGAAGCCACGGCGCTTGCTCAGGCTGACGATGGTGTCGATCTTGTCGGCGGCCACGGTGCTCTCTTCATTACGAACGGACGGGAGCGAATGATTCAGGTTACCGGCGCCGCCCACCCCTGTATCAAATCGGTTCGCAACCCAGGGCTTGTTGACAATCGTTTCCAGATTTGTTGAAAATGACTGTCATGAACGTACGACGACGTCTTATATCCGGGTCCGCGGCGCTGGCAGCCACCGCCCTCGGTCTCGGAGCGCTTTCCGCCTGCTCCTCGGACAGCAGCGCCGCGGACGGCAACGGCAGCGGGAAGCTCGACGTCGTGGCGTCGTTCTACCCCATGCAGTACCTCGCCGAGCAGATCGGCGGTTCACATGTGAACGTCTCGAATCTGACCGAGCCCGGCCAGGAGCCGCACGACCTGGAGATCAGCGCCCGGCAGACCGCGCAGCTCCAGGAGGCGGACGCCGTCCTCTACCTCAAGAACCTGCAGCCGGCCGTCGACGACGCCGTGGCGCAGTCCGAGGTCAAGACCAAGATCGACGCCACCTCGCTGACCAAGCTGGAGGAGCACGGCAGCGAGGTCGGCGGCCACGCGGCCGAGCACGACGACGAGCACAGCGAGGAGGAGTCCGGCCTCGACCCCCACATCTGGCTCGACCCGGTGAAGTACGCCGAGGTCGCCGAGGGCGTCGGCAGGGTCTTCGAGAAGGAGGACCCGGACAACGCGGCGGACTACAAGAAGAACACCGCGGCGCTGGTCGAGAAGCTCGACGGCCTCAACACCCAGTTCGAGACCGGGCTCAAGAACACCCGGACCAAGGTCTTCATCACCACCCACTCCGCCTTCGGCTACCTCGCCGAGCGCTACGGCCTCACCGAGGAGGCCATCACCGGCCTCGACCCGGAGTCGGAGCCGAGCGCGAACCGCGTGCGGGAACTCGAGGAGATGGCGAAGGCCGACGGCGTCTCCACGGTCTTCTACGAGACGCTCGTCAGCGACAAGACCGCCAAGACCATCGCCTCGGACGCGAACCTCAAGACGGACGTCCTCGACCCGATCGAGGGCATCACGGACAAGTCCAAAGGCAGCGACTACATCCAGGTAATGGAATCGAACCTGAAGGCGTTGCAGACAGCGTTGGGCACCAAGTGATCTCCAGGAGGACCGCGTGAGCGAGCCCGTCATATCCCTGCGCGGCGTACGTGCCGAGCTGGGCTCGCGCCCCGTCCTGCGGGGTATCGACCTCACCGTGCACGGTGGCGAGGTCGTCGCGCTGCTCGGCGCCAACGGCTCCGGCAAGTCGACCGCCATACGCACCGTCATCGACCAAGTACCGATCAGTGACGGCGAGATCGAGATCTTCGGCACCCCGCGGCGCCGCTTCCGCGACTGGAAGCGCGTGGGCTACGTCCCGCAGCGCACCACCGCCGCGGGCGGCGTGCCCGCGACGGTGACCGAGATCGTCGCCTCCGGCCGGCTGTCCCGGGCCCGCTTCGGCGTACTGCGCAAGGCCGACCACGACGCCGTACGACGGGCCCTCGAACTCGTCGGCATGGCGGACCGGGCGAAGGACTCCGTCAACGCCCTCTCCGGCGGCCAGCACCAGCGCGTACTGATCGCCCGCGCCCTCGCCTCCGAACCCGAACTGCTGATCATGGACGAGCCGATGGCGGGCGTCGACCTGGCGAGCCAGGAAGTGCTGGCACAGACGCTCAGGGAACAGGTGGCGGCCGGTACGACCGTCCTGCTCGTCCTGCACGAGCTGGGCCCCCTGGAGCCGCTCATCGACCGCGCGGTCGTCCTGCGCGACGGCTGCGTCCTGCACGACGGCCCGCCCCCGCGCGCGGTCGGCCAGCACGCGCTGCCCGGCCACGACCACGTACACCCGCACGCGGCTCACGACGCCGAACCCATCCGGACGGGACTGCTGAGCTGATGGAAATCCTCGACTACGCCTTCATGCAGCGGGCCCTGCTCGCCGCCGTCCTGGTCGGCATCACGGCCCCCGCGATCGGCATCTACCTCGTCCAGCGCCGCCAGGCGCTCATGGGGGACGGCATCGGCCACGTGGCGATGACCGGCGTCGGCCTCGGCTTCCTGCTCTCCACCTCGCCGGTGTGGATGGCGACGGCGGTCGCGGTGGTGGGCGCCGTCATCATGGAGCTGATCCGCTGGTACGGCAGGACCCGCGGCGACATCGCCCTCGCCATGCTCTTCTACGGAGGCATGGCGGGCGGTGTGATGCTCATCAACCTGGCGCCGGGCGGCTCCAACGCCAACCTGAACTCGTACCTCTTCGGTTCGCTGTCGACCGTGTCGGAAGAGGACGTGACGGCGATCTGCGTGCTCGCCGCCTTCGTGGTCCTGGTCACCCTCGGTCTGCGTCGGCAGCTGTTCGCGGTCAGCCAGGACGAGGAGTTCGCACGGGTCACGGGCCTGCCGGTGCGCGCCCTGAACCTGCTCACTGCCGTCACGGCGGCGGTCACGGTGACGGTCGCGATGCGCGTCGTGGGCCTGCTCCTGGTCAGCGCGCTGATGGTGGTCCCGGTGGCGGCGGCGCAGCAGCTCAGCCGTAGCTTCGCGGCCACGTTCGCCATCGCGGTGGCGATCGGCGTGAGCGTGACCCTCGGCGGCACCGTGACGTCGTACTACCAGGACGTGCCGCCCGGTGCGACGATCGTGCTGCTGACCATCGGCGTGTTCATCGCGCTCACCATGCTGGCGACACCACTCGCGCGGCGCCGGGCGCGGGCCGCGGCGGCGGCGCAGGCGGCCGGGGACCCGGCGGAGTGCGCGATTCCGGCCACGCGTGGCCCGGAACGCAAGGTCGGCGTCTGACCACGCACAGTCCGGGCTGGCACAATGGCCCGGCAAGGGCAGACGTGAGGAGGCAACGGTGACAACCGCTGGATCGCCCGTTCGGGGCCGTTCCACCCGGCAGCGTGCCGCCGTGGCGGCAGCGCTCGACGAGGTGGACGAGTTCCGCAGTGCGCAGGATCTCCACGACATGCTCAAGCACAAGGGTGACTCCGTCGGGCTCACCACCGTGTATCGCACGCTGCAGTCGCTCGCCGACGCCGGCGAGGTCGACGTGCTGCGCACGTCCGACGGCGAGTCCGTGTACCGCCGTTGCTCCACCGGCGAGCACCATCACCACCTCGTCTGCCGCGTCTGTGGCAAGGCGGTCGAGGTGGAGGGGCCGGCCGTGGAGACATGGGCGGAGGCGATCGCGGCGGAGCACGGGTATGTGAACGTCGCGCACACGGTGGAGATTTTTGGTACGTGTGCGGAGTGCGCCGCCGGTAAGGGGTAGGGGCGCGCGTTTGTGTCTGCGGGTTTTAGGGGCGCCCCTGTGGGCGCCCCTTTTCACGTCTACTCCGGGCGGCCCTTCATGGCCTCTTCCATCGCGAGGAGTTCCTCGTTCGGGACGGCGCCGCCGAAGCGGCGGTCTCGGGAGGCGAATTCGACGCAGGCGCGCCACAGGTCGCGGCGGTCGAAGTCGGGCCACAGGACGTCCTGGAAGACCATCTCGGCGTAGGCGCTCTGCCAGAGCAGGTAGTTGGAGGTGCGCTGCTCACCGCTCGGGCGCAGGAACAGGTCGACGTCCGGCATGTCCGGGTAGTAGAGGTACTTCGTGAAGGTCTTCTCGGTGACCTTGGAAGGGTCGAGGCGACCGGCCCTGACGTCCTCGGCGAGGGCCATCGCCGCGTCGGCGATCTCGGCTCGGCCGCCGTAGTTCATGCAGAAGTACAGGGTCAGCCGGTCGTTGTCCTTGGTCTGCTCCTGGGCGACCTGGAGTTCCTTGGCGACCGACTTCCACAGCTTGGGCATACGGCCCACCCAGCGCACCCGGATGCCCAGCTCGTCGAGCTGGTCGCGGGTCTTGCGGATGAAGTCGCGGTTGAAGTTCATCAGGAAGCGCACCTCGTCGGGCGAGCGCTTCCAGTTCTCGGTGGAGAAGGCGTACAGGGAGATGTTCCGCACGCCGATCTCGACCGCGCCCTGGAGCACGTCGAGGACACGCTCGGCGCCGACCTTGTGCCCCTCGGTGCGGGGCAGCCCGCGCTCCTTGGCCCAGCGGCCGTTGCCGTCCATGACGATCGCCACGTGCTCGGGGACCAGTTCGCCAGGGAGCTTCGGCGCGCGGGCGCCGGACGGGTGCGGCTCCGGTGCCCTGTACTCCCGACGCTGCCGCCCCAGGAACCCGCGTACGACCATGTGCCTCTCGTCTCCTTCTTGCTGCTCTTACTTCTCTTGCTTCTCAGCGTCTTACTTCTCAGCGTCTTACTTCTCGACGTATCGGAGGGAGCGCAGCCCGCGCTCCAGATGCCAGTGCAGATAGGCCGACACCAAGCCGCTGCCCTCCCTGACATACCGCGGCTCGCACGCGTCCGCGGTCTCCCAGTCTCCCGTCAGCAGCGCGCCGAGCAGTTCGAGGGCTCCCGCCGAGGGTACGACGCTGCCGGGCACCCGGCAGTCGACGCAGACGGAACCTCCCGCCGCGACCGAGAAGAACCGATTCGGTCCCGGCATCCCGCACTTCACGCAGGCGCTGAAACTGGGCGCGTAGCCGTTCACGGCGAGGGAGCGCAGCAGGAAGGCGTCGAGGACGAGGTGCGGCTCGTGCTCGCCCCGGGCGAGGGTGCGGAGCCCCCCGACGAGCAGCAGATACTGCTGCACGGCGGGTTCCCCCTCGTGGTCGGTGAACCTCTCGGCGGTCTCCAGCATGGCCGTACCGGCGGTGTACCGCGCGTAGTCGGTCACGATCCCGCCACCGTACGGAGCGATCGTCTCGCTCTGCGTGCACAGTGGCAGCCCGCGCCCGATCAGCTCACTCCCCCGCGCGAAGAACTGCACGTCCACATGCGAGAACGGTTCGAGCCGGGCCCCGAACTTCGACTTGGTCCGCCGCACCCCGCGCGCCACGGCCCGTACGCGCCCGTGACCGCGCGTGAGCAGGGTGATGATCCGGTCCGCCTCACCCAGCTTCTGGGTGCGCAGCACGATGCCGTCGTCGCGGAACAGACTCATGAGGCCCATTCTCGCCTACGGGAGGAGGGGCGAGGGCGGGACCCGTACGGTTGCCCGGCTCTGGGCGATACGGAGGACGCCCCGCTTTACGTCATGACAGCGGCTTCTCCCCCACCCCAGGGGTGCCGGAGACCGTGAACACTTTGAGGGAAAGTGTTCACGGTTTCCGAGGAGGGTGCGCTGGAGGGGTTCAGGGGACCTCACCACGGCTGCGGGCATTCGCATACGCCGTGGCCGCGCACAGCCGCTCCGCCGCCGTCGCGGCGCGCACCGCGTCCAGGGCGCAGTCCCACTCCTTCCCGCCGCCCAGCGGTCTCAGCTGTACGTACGGTCCCTCGTGCCCCATGACCGTGCCCACCTTCCCGGTACGCACGTCCACCGCGTACGAGCCGATCGGCGGCCTCACCGCAGCGCCGCCGCGAGCCGGGCCGCGACCTCGACGGAACAACCGCCCAATTCGATCCGCGGACAAGGCGCCTCTCGCGCCAAACTCGCCGGGTCGATACGTAGTGACGGCAACGTAATTCCTGTTTTCGTGAGCGCCGCCCGCAATTCCTTCACCGTGACCTCCGCCTCTTCGACGCAGCGCGCCGAGTGTTGTGCCCTCACCGTGCTCCCCTTCTTTTTGAGTTTCACGCTTCGCATCCCCAGTGTGACCCTCTGCATCTACACTCGACAGGATTTCGCCCCCTACAAGTGCGGGGCAGTGCACGGGGGTTGACCTGTGGCCAACGGTTCGCGGCAGGCAGCGTGGGAGTTCTTCGGGACCGAGCTGAAACGGCGCCGGGAGGATGCCGGTTTCACCCAAGTGGAGTTGGGGGTACGGGTTTTCGTCTCCGGTGGTTATATCGGACAGTTCGAACAGGCCATTCGGAAACCACAGTTGGACGTGGCCCAGCGAATCGACGAACTCCTGCAAACCGGAGGCTTTTTCGAACGCACGTGGCGAAAGCTGATTGATGACAAACGGTATGCGGATTATTTCGCGGCGGTGGTGGAGCTCGAGCGGACGGCGACGAAGATCTCGACGTTCGCGCCGACTCTCGTACCGGGCCTGTTGCAGACGGCGACCTACACGCGTGCGGTGATGCTGGCGAGCAACCCCTTCGTCACCGACGAGTACATGGACGAGAAGGTGACGGCCCGAAGGGAGCGGGCGCAGATGCTGGACGACGCTGCCGGGCCGGTGTACTGGTCGATCCTGCATGAGCACGTGCTGAAGATTCCGGTCGGCGGTGCCGCAGCGATGGCCGAGCAACTCGACCACATCGCAAACCTGGTACGACAGCGGCAAGTACTGGTCCAGGTGCTGCCCTACTCGGTGGGGGCGTACCCCCTCATGGGTCGCATGGTGCAGCTCATGGAGTTCGAGGACGCCCCGGCAACTGCCTATACAGAGGCGGTGTATTCGGGGAACCTGCTGGACGATCCGGCCCTGGTTAAGCAGGTTCAAGGGACTTACGATCTGCTCAGGGCCGCCGCACTGCCGCCGGCGGAGTCCCTGGCCCTGATCGAATCGGCGGCGGAGGAGCACAGACGATGCGCGAGTACGACCTGAGCCTCGCTCAGTGGCGCAAGACCACCTACAGCGACGACAACGGCGGCGAGTGCCTCGAGGTAGCCGACGGAGTCCCCGGCGTCATCCCCGTCCGTGACAGCAAGGTCGCGGACGGTCCCGTCCTGCTCATCAGCGCCCTCGCCTGGACGGAGTTCATCGGCACCGTCACGGAGTGACCCTGCCGCTGGTTCTCAAGTGACCCTCGGGGCCGCCCGCTTCACCGAGGAACGCCCACCGAACCGCAGTGGCGGGGGACGGTGCCGTTCAGCCGACCTTCCGCAACTCCCCGTCCCCGAACACCGCGACCATCACCAGGCTGCCGAGACTGCGCTCACCCGTGGGACGGCCCGGTCACCCCCAGGTCCGTGCGCATGGTCGCCCGCATCCGGGACAGGTTCTGCCAGCCTTGCTTGATCGCGTCTCGTACGGTCGCGAGGTCGTCGCCCTCGCGGGCCGTGCCGTGGGTGAGGCGGGCCAGGGTGCCGTAGACGGAGCCGAGGCCGCTGTCGACGCGTCTCACCTCCGCCAGCACCGTGTCCGGCACGATCATCTGGGCCTCGGCGTACCGGCGGCGGTAGTCCACGCGGGCCGTCTCGACCGTGGCGAGGGACTCCTGCGCGTCGTATCCGATGCGCAGGACGTGGGCGTGGTCGTTCAGTGTCGCCAGGTAGTGGCGGGCGGCGGCGTTGAACTCCGTGTACGCCGCCCGGCGGGCCTCCCGGCCCGACTCCGCGCGCTGCGCGGTGAGTTCGGCGAGGCGGGTGTGTTCGAGGCGCTCCCACTCCTCGCGGCGGGACGCGTCACCTCGGCGCTGGGTCAGCCAGGCCGAACCCAGCGTGCCGCCCACGCCCACCACCGCCACCAGCAGGCCCGTCAAGGCCGAGTCCATCACGCCTCCCCCGTACCACCAGCCATGGCCGTACAGCCGTACAACCGCACTAGTGTCCCTGACAGGCGAACGCTGCCCACAGTTCCAGGGCGGCCGGATCTCCGTCGTGGAGGATGTCGGCGATCGCGCGGGGCATGTCGTCGGGGGTCCGGCGGTCGGGGTTCAGCAGCCACAACTGGGCCTCGCGCAGGGCCCGTACGGGGGTGGCTCCGGTGCGGAGGCGGTCGTGGAATACGTACATCATGAGGCCGGTGAGGCCGTCGGGGACCTCCCAGCGCGAGCCGACGACCCCGGTGGCCCCGGCGGCGAGGAAGGCCGTGGAGAGGGTCAGGGCCTCGTCGAAGTCGCCGGTGGCGTGGTCGCTGACGCAGGCGTCGAGGACGACCAGGCCGCCGGGGGCGCCGGGCGGGCGGCCCCGGGCCTGGCGGAGGATCTCGCGGACCGGCAGCTGTCCGGTGCCGCCGTCGGCAGGCGCCAGCAACAGGCATGCGTCCAGCGGGGAGTTGCCGGACGGGCGGGCATGGCAGGCCAGGTGGAGGACGGAGGCGCCGGCGCCCTCGCGGCCCGGGAGTGCGGCCAGTACCTCGGCGGGGGTGCCGGGGCCGGACGCGCGGCGCACCTTGCCGAGGAGTTGGCCGCCCGGGTAGAGAGCGGTGTGGATCTGGCGGGCCTCGGTGGTGGCGCCGGGCAGCGTACCGTCGGGGTTGCCGACGATGACCGGGCGGGCGTCGAGCGGCAGGCGGGGGCGGCCCAGTACCTCGTGGAGCTGGCGGGCGGAGGCCGCGTAGGACAGGGCCAGACGTTCGACGGCGCGGACCGGGCGGGTGCCGTGGCGTCGGCCGCTGCTGAGCAGGGCGGCGTGCCAGGGGATCCCGCCGAGGTCGCCGAACGGGACCAGGACCAGGTGGGGTTCGGGGCCCGCCTGCTGGATCAGGGGTGAGCGGGTGAGCGGGGCCATCACCATCGGGCCCGCCCAGTCGCACAGTTCCTCCAGCGCTGAGCGCCAGCGCAGGTGTGCCGCCTCCTGGGCTTCCAGGTCGGCGGGCTGTCGGTCCAGTGCGGCCTGGCGGCGGCGGTGGGCCTCCCGGTAGGTCTCCAGGACGTCGAGGCCCTCGTGCCGCAGCAGGCCGAAGTCGACCGTGCCGACAGCGGCTTCGTGGGTGACGACGACCGCGGTGCCGGCGCGACCGCCGCCGGGCGGCAGGAGATAGACGAGCGCATGGGCCTCGGCCCGGCGCAGGGCGGCGGCGATCTCGTCGACCGTGGGCGGGGTCATCAGGGCGGCGCCCGTACGGGAGCGGGCCAGGGCCGTGAGCGTACGCTGCCGCAGGTCGTCGGGGAGCGGCAGTTCGGCGCCCTCGCCGAGCGCGCCCAGCAGCGAGCCCGGACCGTCCAGCACCTCCGCCAGGTCGACCGGGGCCGGTGCCCGGTGGCTGCCGCCGCCCTCCCACTCCTCGGCCAGGTCCGTCCGGTCGGCCTCGCGCAGCAGCGCGGGCACGTCGGCAGTGGTCGTGGAGGCGTGCAGCACCTGCCCGCGGCCCAGCTCCAGTGCCTCCACGGCACCGGCCAGATCGTCGTCGGCCAGACACCAGCGGGCGATCTGCAGCGCCCGGTCGGAGGCGGTGCGGGCCATCTGGAGCGCCGGTTCCGCGGCGGCCTGGAGCAGTACGACGGTGGCCGCCTCGCGCAGCCCGGCGACACCCGTGCGTCGCCCGGCCTCGTCGTCGCCGGGGGCCGAGCGGGCTCGCAGGGAGTCGGCGAGGACGTTGGTGAGGAGGGTGCCGACCGGGGACGGGGCCCGGTCGGTCATGTGTGCGCGGGCCGCGCGGGCCACCTCGATCGCCCGGTCGGCGTCGGCGGGAGCGCGGGCGTGGAGGAAACGGTTGTGGCACAGGATCGCGTACAGCCCGCTCGCCCGGAGTCCCTCCTGACTCTCAGGTGCCACGGCGGCGATGACGTCGCGCAGCATCTTCTCCGCCGAGTCGACACCCCGCTTGTTGTAGGGCGTGAACGACGTCATCAGCACCGCGCCCGCCGTCCGCAGCAGCAGCCTGGGCCGCTCGGGGTGGCCCTCGGGCAGCGCCTCCACGGTCTCCGACATGAGGACGAGGCCGTCCAGGCGGTCCCGTGCGGTGCCGCCGTAGAAGGAACGCACCATCAGCATCAGGCCGAAGTCCGCGTCGAGCGGGAGGCGCCCCGGGTCGTCCTCGTCGAGGGAGTCCCGCAGCCGGCGCATGGACTCGACGGCCGCCGCCATCCCGGGCTCGGAGCGGGTGTTGATGGCGAGCATGAACTGCAGCTGTGCGAGGCCGTGTTCGAGGTACGGCCGGTCCCGCTCGACCAGGAACAGGTCGATGGGCACGCCGGTGTCGCCGCCGTCGAGGACGGCCCTGACCTCCTGCATGTAGCGGGTGGCGGTCTCCAGGTCCTGGAGGTCCCCGCGCGTCTGGTAGCGCTGGTAGAGGTTGACGGCCAGGTTCTGGAGGTACACCACCCGGTTCACGTCGTCGACGGCCGTCTGCCGGAACGCCGCCGTCAGATGGCGGATCGCCGCGTCCAGGTCGTCGGCGGAGTTGGACAGGGCGTGGCGCTGGCTGAGCGCGGCGGCGTACGCCCCATGGGCCTGCGAGCCGAAGCCCGGCGTCGCGGACGGCACCCGCATGGACTCGTTCAGCACGGCGATCGTGCGGTCGACGCCCTCCAGGTCGCCGCGGCCCCGGTCGTCCCGCACGATGGCGGCGTGCGCAAGCTGGTTGAGCAGGTCGCTGCGCATCGGGTCGTCGGGCGGATACAGCTCGACGGCGCGCTCCAGGTGGCGCAGGGCCTCGTCGTTGCCGTACCGCGTGGGATGGCGCTCGTGCAGGGTGTTCAGCAGACAGCCGAGGACGGCGTGGCTCGGCGGGCGCAGGCCGTCGTCGTCGGCCAGGCCGTCGAGGGCCTCGCGCAGGAGCCCGACCGCCTCCTCGTTCTCCGCCGTCGGCGCCGAACCGGGCCCGGCCGACTCGTCCCGCTCCGCGAGCGCCGCGCCCAGCATCGCCGCCGCCTGGGCATGGTAGGGGCCCTCAGGGTCGAGAAGGCGGTGCAGGTCGCGCAGCCGCGCGAGGTACGCCGGGCGGTCCTCGGGGCGTACGGGGCCGCCGCCGCGCTCACGGTAGACGTCGACCAGGTGGCCGGAGGCGAAGATCCGGGCGGAGTGCTCGTCCGGGAGGGTCGCGGCCAGCAACTCGAGGTGGTCGTGGGCCTGTTGGGTGTCGGCGGCCTCGGGGGACTCCTGGAGCAGCTTGACCAGCCGTACCCGGGCGTCGATCTCCAGCTGGTCGGCCTCGTCCGCCCAGGAGCCCGCACCGGTCTCGGCGGGCTCCCAGCCGGGCGGGCGCAGCGCGTCGAGCACCGTCTCCAGGACGGCCGCCGCGTCCCGCAGGTCGTCGGGGGCGCGGTCGCGGTCGTAGCGGTCGGCGAGCGCGCAGCCGTAGGTGACGAACAGGCCGGGGTGGAGGTCTTCGTCGAGCAAGGGCATGCCGTCGTCGAAGGCGGTGAGGGCCTGGTCGAGGTCGTCGGGGCGGGCGTCGGGGACGGCTGCTTGTCGTACGTCCCCGGCGTCCTCGGCAGCGAGCGCGTCCTCGACGTCGTCGGCGTCGAGCGTGTCCTCGGCCGCGAGCGTGTCCTCGTACCGGGCGTGCAGCAGCAGGCCGAGGCGTACGCAGGCGGTGGGGTACGCCTCGGTGTCCCGCGGCAGGGTGGCTCGGCCGAGGTCGAGCAGGTCGGCCGCCGTGCGCCGGACAGCGGGCGGATCCTGGATGCCGTAGGCCTCGCCGTGCCCGGCCAGGGCCTGCCAGTACCCCACCGAGAGGGTGAGACCCAGCAGGAACCGGGCGCGGGCCAGCGCGGCCGGGTCGGCGTCGGCCGCCTGCCGCTCCAGCAGGTCCCGGGCGCGCAGCAACACGTCCCGACACCGCCGCCATGAACCGCCCGCCTCCTCGGGGCGATCCTGCTCGTCATGGTGTTCGAGCAACCGCTCGGCGTGGTCGAGCAGTTCGAGCGGTCCGGCGCCGGGAGCGATCTCCGGGGAGCCGGGCATGGCCACCGGCGCGGGCGGGATGGTCATCGCGCGGCTCGCCGGGTGCGGCGTACGGCGAAACCGGCCGCGTAGAGGCTCAGCGGCAGGGCCAGGAGCAGGGCTGCCCAGAACGACGCGTGTCCCCAGGTGGCCGCGAACTCGGTGAACAGGTCGGGGAGTACGGGCATGCTCACGGCGCGGGCGGGCTCCACCGGGGGCGGCCAGAGGCCGAGCGCGACGACCACGACGGCGGCCCACTTCAGCACCCGGCGGGCGGCGGCGGGCGAGCCCAGCGCGGCCAGCCCGCAGGCTCCGGCGCAGGCGAGGACGTACTGCGACTGGTACGAGGCGCCCTGCTGCCCGGTCCCCCAGGAGGCGAGGGTGGGGTGCTCCCCGGTGAACGCGACGCGTACCTCGACCGCCGCCCACAACAGGGTGACCAGCGTGAGCAGGGCGGCGAGGGCGAACAGGGCGCGGTCCCGGGTACCGAGCGGGCCGGTGCGCCAGCGCGTCGGGTTCTGGTACGGGCGCCGGGGCAGGCCTGCGCGGGCCCGGCGCTGCTCGGCTCGTTGGCGCCGGAGCCTGGTCTGTTCCCCCTCCGCGGCGCCGGCCTGGCCGAGCAGCCATCGGGTGAGGCTCATGAGCAGCAGGCAGGCCACCGGGAGCAAGAGCAGCGCCGTGACGCCGTTCCAGCTGTGCCAGCCGCCCAGCAGGTGACGCATGCGCTCGGTCAGCCAGTCGGGAGCGTGCAGCGGATCGAGCGGGGGCAGGTCCGGGCGGGCGTAGCCGACGTACGCCGCGAGGGCCGCGCCGAGCGGCAGCAGGCGTGCGGAGACCTGGGCGGGGGCCGCCGCGAAGGCGACCGCGCCGGCCAGCGCCACCGCGCACAGGCCGGTCTGGGTCGCCGCGGCGGCGTCGGCGGCGCGGGCGAGCGGGGCCGTGAGCGTGTCGGCGGGGTCCAGGGCGTCCCAGCCGAGCCCGGTGTCGTGGACGAACCGGAGCATCGCGCCGGACCAGATCATCAGCCAGAGCATCGCGAACAGCGCGGCCGCGGCGGCCAGTCGCCGTGCCAGTGGCTGCCAGGCGGTGGACCACCATTCGCCGAGGGTGACCGCGTGGTCCTGCCCGATCGCGTCGGCGCGCAGCACCCGCGGCAGGAGTACGGCCGCGGCGACCAGTGCCGCCCGGCCCGATACCGTCCGCACGTCGCCGCCCGCCGCCCGCCGGTGCAGGTCGGCCCAGCGCCTCAGGAACGCGGCGTCCTGCCCGCGGCGGCTCAGCGTGGCGCCCAGCCGGTGGCGCAGCGCGCCCAGTCCGGCCAGTACGGCGAGCACACCCACCGGAGCTTTCGCGACGAGGGAGGCGAGCGGGGCGGGCAGTCCGGTGAGCGGGCGGAGGGCCTGCCCGCGCTGCCCGGGGTGCGCGATCAGTGCGGCGGCCAGGCCGTACGCGGCGTTCGTCTCGCGCGCGTCGAGGTCTCCGCCGTTGCCGTTGCCGCCCCGGCGGCCCAGCGTACGGGCCCGGTTGCGGACCTCCTCGATCGTGTCGGGCAGTTCCTTGTCGAGGGTGCGCAGCACCTCGCAGCGGCCCTCGGCGCATTCGGGGTGGGCGCAGCGGAAGCCGGCCGCGATGGTCGGCACTTTCGCCTTGAGCAGCTCGTCGACGAACGCGACCGCGCCCTGCCCCTGGGCGATCCGGGCGATGCCGTCCGCGTCGACGCGACGGCCCCGGTACTGCGGTGACGCGGTGGGCGCGAAGACGGCGACGAAGGCGAGGACGGCGACGGCGGCGCGGACCGGGTCGCGCTTGAGGGCGAGCAGTTGACTGCTGTCGTACGAGGTGTCCTTGAGTTCGTCGCGCAGCCAGGCCGCCAGCCGTGGGCCGTCCTTGCCCATGAGCCACTCCGCGGCCTCCTCGGAGTGCCGGGCCATCTCGGCGGCGAGGCTCTCGGCCTCGTGGTGGGTCGTGCCACGGAAGGTGATGGGTCGGTTGGCGTGGCGGGCGGTGGGTTCGGCGGCCGGGGCTTCCGGCCGGATGACGGGCGGCTGTTCGCCCTTGAGCCAGCGGCGTACCTCGGCCGCGGTCCAGCGGTCGTCGGGGTCCTTGGTGAGCAGGCCCTGGAGCAGCAGGTTCTGCTGGGCGTCGGTGACGGCGGACAGGTCGACCTGGTTGTTGAGGATCAGTCGCCTGGTCCAGGCCTCGTCGGTGATGAGGGCGTCGTCGCTGAGGACGTAGAGGGGGCGTCCGGTGAACACCTGGTAGAGGACGAGGCCGAGGGTCCACCAGGGGGTGGCCTTCAGGTTCTGGTTGACGATCTGTTCGGGCGCCATGTAGAGGGCGGTGATCTGGAAGTCGCGGTAGCTCTGGCTCGCGGTGAACCGTGCGACGCCGCCGAAGTCCGCGACGACGAGCTCGAACCGGCCGCCGTTCCTCCCGCCGCTCTTACCGCCGTTGCTCGGTCTTACCAGGATGTTGGCGGGCTTCAGGTCCAGGGGGTTGCGGTCGATGCGGGTCTGCCAGAAGTCCAGCAGCTCGGCGAGTTCACGTACGGTCCGCTCGGTCTGCGCCCGGTCCTCGCGCGGTTTTCCGTCGCGCAGTCGCCGGGCCAGGTGGTCCTCGAACGTGAGGGGCAGATACTCCATCGCCACCCAGCCGCACACAGTGGGGCCGATCGCGATGTCACCGAACTCGTGGATGCGGGGCACGTGTCGGCGGAACTCGGGGGTCGCGAGGTGTTCCAGGGTGTCCATGTCCATGGCCTGGCCCGGGTGCGCGATCTTCACCGCCGCGTCGGTGCCGTCGGCGAGCCGCCGCACGTGCCAGACGGTGCCCTCGCTGCCGGCACCGGCGATGTTGTGGGGCTCGTAACGGTCGAGCAGGGCCTGGGGGAACTCGGCGCGGGCGGTGTTGTGGGCCTCGCGGCGGGTGGGCGGGTCGGAGTGGCGGGGGTGGACGACACGGGGCGGGGCGTCGGGGTTCGCGGGCTTGGCCGGGGGGCGCTGTTTACGCGTGCGCGGGCTCGGGGGGACGGCGCCGGGGGCCTTGGCCTGTTGGCGGGTCGGGGGGCTCGCGGGCTTCGGAGGGGTGTCGGGCTTCGGAGGGGTCTCGGGCTTCGGGCGGGTGTCGGGCTTCGGAGGGGTCTCCGGCTTCGGACGGGTGTCGGGCTTCGGACGGGTCTCCGGCTTCGGACGGGTGTCGGGCTTCGGGCGGGTGTCGGGCTTCGGGCGGGTGTCGGGCTTCGGGGGTGTGGAGCCCGTCCCTTGCAAGCGGGTCTGGGGGCTCGGCGGTGGAGCGCCTGAGCGCTGCTTGCGGGTCGGCGGGCTCGGTGGCTTTCGCGGCGGCTTGGCGGGGCCTGTCGGCTCCTCGGTCGAGTTGTCGGCCATGCGGGGTCCTCGAAGGGGTACTTGGTGCCCGGCGCGCTGCCGGGCGTCGTGGCGTCGTACGAATACGGATGGCGGTGTTCAACGAGTGCGGCGGTGCGGTGGCGTCGTCGTACGGGTCAGCGCGGCGCGCCGTACTCGTCGAGTTCGACGACGTCCACGTCCACGTCCTCGGCCAGTCGGAGGCGGTGGCCGCCGGGCCAGAGCTGGGTGGGGCGGGTGATGAGCTCGTCGTCGACGTAGGTGCCGTTGGACGAGTCGGTGTCGGTGATGTAGAGGCGGCCCGCGTGCCAGTGCAGTTCGGCGTGGGCCCGGGAGAGCTGGTCGAGCGCGGCCAGGCCCGGCACGTGGGCGCACTCGGGGGCGTCCCGGCCCAGCTGGGTGGGGTCCTGGTCCACACCGCGTACGGGGATCAGCGCACCGGCCAGCACGAGCGCGAGGCAGGGAGCGGCCGGGGCGGGGGCCGCTCTGCGGGACGTGTCCTGGCGGGGGCGGGGCGTGGGGGTGGGCGTCGACTGCAGCCGGGTGGGAGGCACGGCGGGGGTGGATCGGCCGCTGGGTGCGTGGGGGCCGTCGGTGGTCGGACCGGCCGGGCGGGGCGGGCGGTTGCGGCGGCCGTCTCCTTGGCTTGAGGCGGGGCGGTCGCGATGCGGCGCGGGGCGCTCTCGGTTCGGAGCAGTGCTCTCGTAGTTCGGCGCGGGGCGCTCTCGGTTCGGAGCAGTGCTCTCTCGGTTCGGGGCGGTCGGCCCTTGGTTCCGGCGGCCGGGCCCGGCCGCTCGCGCCGGGCCTCCCCTGCGGGCGTCCGTACTCCGGGCGTCCGTGCCGGAGCCGTCGGAGTCGCTCCCGGCCACCCCGGACCCACCGGAACCCTGCCCGGCCGCCCCCGAATCGTCTCCGCCCGGCCCGGATGTCTGTGCCGCGTCGTCCTCCGACTCGGCCACCAGATAGACCCGTTCGGGTACCAGCCGCTCCCACTCGTGGGTCTGGCAGAAGCCGCGGCGTGTCGACGACGGGCACTCGTCGGGGGTCACGGGACAGCGGTAGCGGGTGGTCTCGGTCGTCATGATGTCTTCTCCGGTCGCCATGTGTTCTCCCGGAAGGTCACTCCGCGTCCGGCCAAATCCCGCTCCAAGGCGCTGAGTTCACCAGGCCTGGGGACGCCGACGATGTGGACGGCCCCGTCCGTCACCCGTACCTGCAGCTCGGGACGGTCGGCGGTGCGGCGCAGATGAGGGCTGTAGCGGCGGCGGCCGAGCGGGGTCCGTGGGATCAGCCGCTGGTTGGCCGAGCCGCGCCAGACCAGCGGGGTCGGTTCGCCCGCGCGGTAGCGCCCGGTGATGACGGCGTCGGCGCGGTCGAGGGCTGCCGTGGCCCGCGGCGAGGCGGCGATCTCGGCTTCCTCCCAGCCCGTGTAGACGAGGAGGTCGGCGTCCGCCCGGCCCGCCCCGCGGCGCACCCGGTCGGCCGCGTCCAGCAACGCGGCCAGGGCCTCCGGCTGTTCCAGCGGTTCGCCGCCGCTGACGGTCAGCCCGTCGTAGCCGTCGGCCAGCCCCCGGTGCCACAGCCCTACCAGCCGCTCGACACCGACGTCACGGCCGCCGCGCGGATCCCAGGTGTGGCGGGACATGCACCCGGCGCAGGCGAGCGGACAGCCCTGCACCCACACGCCGAGGCGTCGGCCCGGACCAAGCGCGGTGATGGGCCCGAGCACCTGGGACACGCGCAACACCGGCCCCGGCGCGTCCCGTACGTCCGGCGCCTTCCCTGCCGTACCGTCCGCAGTCTCCCCCGCCGTACCGCCCCTCACATCCATCGCCGTACCTTCACGGTGTACGCCTCGTCCTGGCCGTCCACGGCCTCGATCTCGATGTGCTCCCCGGGCCGGGCGGGCTGGTGGAACAGCTCTCGGGAGAGCGGGTTGACCAGCGCGGACTCCACGGCGGTGACCACGCCGCGCCCGCCGTGGTCCAGGCGGCGGGTGGCCTCGACGCGCAGGACCTCCCAGGGGTCGTCGGCCACCGTCAGTTCGGCGCCGTGCGCTTCCTTGACGCGCCCGATCACGGACGCCAGGGCCTTGTCGAGGATCAGCCGCACCGAGTCGGGCTGGATGAAGTCCATCGGGACGAAGCTGTCGCCGAACCGGTTGCGCAGTTCGGGCCGCCCGATGTGGTCGTTGAAGAAGGTGTCGAACGCTGCTCGCAGGGCCTCGCGCACATCCTCGGGCTTGTCGTGGCGGGAGAGCCGCGACCCCGGCTTGGCCTCGGTGGCCTCCTCGTCACCGCTGCCCTCGCCGCCACCGCCACCGCCACCGCCGTCCGGCTTGGCGCCGCGCCGGCTCTTCGGCCTGACCACCTCCGCCGACACGCCCAGGTTCGAGGTGAAGATGAGTACGCACTCGGTGAAGTGGACCGTGGCGCCCTGTCCGTCGGTGAGCCGGCCGTCCTCCAGGATCTGCAGGAACAGGTCGAACAACCGTGGGTGCGCCTTGTCGATCTCGTCGAAGAGCAGCACACTCATCGGGTGCGCGCGCACCGCGTTGGTCAGCTCACCGCCGGCGCTGTGCCCGACGAATCCGGGCGGTGCCCCGATCAGCCGGTCCCGGGCGTGCTCCTCGGCGAACTCGCTCATGTCGAAGCGGATCGGCCGGGCGTCCTCGCCGAGGATCATCTTGGCGACGCCCTTGGCGAGTTCGGTCTTGCCGACGCCGGTGGGCCCGGACAGGAAGAGCGTGCCGCGCGGCCGGCTCGGTGAACTGGACGACTGGGCGCCGGTCAGTCCGGCCGCCGAGCGCATGAAGATCTCGATGGTGCGCCGTACGGCGTGCGGCTGGCCGATGACCTGGGCGTTGAGGTAGGCCTCGCCGTTGAGGATGTTCTCGCGCACGGCCTGGGTGGCCCAGGGGTTGTCGAGTACGCCGACCCGGTACAGCCGCGCGGCCTCGTCCAGGCGGCTCAGGGGCAGCCCCCGGTCGGCGGCCATCCGGCCGACCGCGAGGATCTCGCCGACGCCCATGCCGTACGAGGAGCGGGCGAGCGCCTCGGTCGCCTGGAGCTGTTCCCCCTCCGCGGCGGGCGCCGCGCCCTCGCCCGTCCGGCGCCGGGCGAGCCGTTCGACCACGAACCGGCCGGCCGCGTGGCGCTGGTCGTGCGGGGGTTCGGGCACGGTGATCACGCGCACCGCCCGGCTGCCGATGGCGAATTCGAGGGGCAGGTCCTCCTGCTTCTCGACCACCCAGAAGATCGTGTTGTACGGCGTCACGCCCCCGCTGCCGCGGACCGGGCGCGCGGTGTGCCCCAGTTCCTCGGCGGCGGCCAGCAGTCGTGCCGCCTCTCCGGCCACGGGGTTGCGCGGCGATCCGAGGCGGGCGGTGTAGGGCATGATCAGGCCGATCGCGGGACCTGTGTGCTGGACCGTTCCGATCATGATCTCGCGCATCCGGGCGATGCCCGCCTCGATGTCGTCGTCGTCCTGGTCGTCGGCGCCGTCGGGGTTCTCGTCGTGCCCTCGTGCGGCGCGGGCGTCCTCCTCGGCCATACGGCGCAGGGCGGGCGGGAGTTCGAACTTCTCGCCGGTGAGCCGCCAGGCGACCACGTGGTCGATCACCATGCTCTGCCGGGCCAGGGCGCCGTAGCCCCGGGTGCGGCAGACCGATTCGATGACCTCTTCCAGGCTGTAGGGCATGAGGGCGTGATCCGGTTCGGGCGCGGCCACCCCGCCCTCGCCGTCCTCGGGCAGCAGGAACACATCGCGGACGTTGCCGGTCAGCAGGATCTGCGGGTACACCGTGAGCGCCATGTCCAGCTCACGGATCCAGGCGGGGGCCAGAGGCGGGGCTGCGGGTGCCGGGGGCTCCTTGTGGAACGGCCCGGCCTTGTCGAACGACCCACCGGCACCGCTGGTTTCAGCGCCCACGCTCCCCCTCCTGTCCGTACGAGGTGCGCCGCGCGGACTTGGCCTTCCTCTTGCGACGCGGCTCCGCCCGTTCCGTCTCGTCCGCCCCGCCCGTCTCCTCCGCCCGTTCCGGCTCGTCCGCCCCGCCCGTCTCCTCCGCCCGTTCCGTCTCGTCCGCCCCGCCCGTCTCCTCCGCCCATTCCGTCTGGTCCACCTGACCCGTCTGGTCCACCCGACCCGTCTCGTCCGCCTGGTCCTCCGTACGGTCATGGGCGCGGCCGGTGTCGGGCCATGAACCGTCCGGTACCACGGCCGTGGGCCGTACCCCGGGCGCCAGCGCGGACTTGGGGGCCAGCCCCACGCCCTGTGCGCGCACCGCGTCCTCGATGGTGGGCAACTGCTCCTCGCAGAACCACTGTTGGACCCGATGGTCGGTCTCGGCCTCGGTCTCGGTCTCGGCCACCAGCGCGGTGGTGAGGCCGGGCCGGTCCGGCGCGAGCGCCACCCGCAGCCCGTAGCCGTCGGGAACCGCCGCCTCGCCGGACGCCTCGGCCGCCGCGCCGAAGGGCACGATGACGCTGCCGTCCTCGGCCAGCAGGTCGGCGAAGTCGTCGCCCACGGCGTAGTCGCGCTCGCGCAGCACCCGCATCACGGTGTCCGCGACGGCGGACCGGTACCGGGCAATGTCCTCGCGCGCCACCGCCCGCTCCACTTCCCGCTCCAGGTGGGCCGGATCGGGAGCCTCGGCGACGGCCGTCGCCAGCCGCTCCCGGTCCTCCGGAGCGGCGTCCTCCAGCCGGTCGAGCAGCGCGGCCCGCAACGCGGCCGTGCGGGCGGCGTTCCGCTGCCGCTGCGTCGATTTGTGTACGAGGACACCGAGGTCGTGGAAGAGGGTCCGGGCCTCCTCGGCTCCGCGTGCCTGCCGCAACGCCTCCAGGCGGCGGGCGAAGACGGGCAGGTCTTCCGGCTCGCAGGCCGGTCCGTCGCGTTTGAGCAGCGCCTCGGCCTCCACCAGGGCCGACGCCCTGGCCCGCGCGGCGCGGTCCTCGCCGGCCCGGTCGGCCGCCACCGGTGCCGGGCGCGCGGCCGGCCGGGACTCCTTGCGCTGCTCGGTCTCGGCGGGCGGCAGGGACCAGACGTCGGCGGCGGCCCGGCTCAGGTCGGCCTCCGCCCGCTGGTTGATCCGGCGGGCCGACTCCAGGGCGGCGGACAGCTCCGTCGAGTCGGCGCCGGAGGCCACGGTGACGACGTACACGTCGATCTTGTCCGTGCCGTAGGCCCGGCGCAGCGACTTGGCCTGTCCGCGCAGGTCGCGTGAGCGGGTGGTCTCCTGCGCGAGCTGGGCGCGCAGGTCCCGGCGCCGTTCGGCCTCGACGTCGACGTAAGTCCACTCGTATGCCGCGGAGTTGCTCAATGACCCTCCCCCAGGGTCGCAGTTGAACCGCGCGGGAGAGAGCTCATCGTCGGTTCGGGGCGGGCCCGGGGCCCGGCCGGCGGGCGATCGACAACGTGCACCGACTCCCTCGGGCGATGCCAGGCGCCCATGATGCATCACGCGGCGCGTGCCCGACTCCGATTCGACGATCCCCGCACGACCTTCTTGCACTGCTGTTACGGTGCCTGCCGGGAGAGGGGGTCGTCGGTATGTCCTTCCTGGCAGACGCCGTTGAGGCGATCCATGCTCACTGGACGGAGCTCTCCGGGCTGTTGGACACGCCCGCACGCGAGGAACTGGCGGAGATCCTGGCGGACGCCGAGTCGGATCCCGTGGCCGCCGCCAGTGACGTACGCGATCTGGTCAAACCGTTCACTCCGCCCGATCACCCCTTGCGCCAGGCACTCGCGCCGCCGGGAGTCCGCTTCCAGCTCGCGCCGCCGATGGCGCAGGACAACACCGATCTGCTCGCGGCACTCCGGGTTCTGCACGGGGACGTGACGGGCCTGGTTCCCCGAGCGCTCGCCTTCTCCGCAGCCCGCGCGGCGGGAAACACCAGCGACGAACCCGACACCGTCCCCCCTTACCGCCCCGACGCCGACGACGCGTGGATCCTCGCCGAACCCTCCCTCCCGGCTGCCTCCCTGGTCCTCCCCCCGGACCAGATCCACGACCTGATCCTGCTGACCGACGAGCACGACGTGGAGCGTGTCCCCGCGTTCCAGCTCGACCCGGCGTTCGGGGCACCGTACGCGGTCGTCGTCGAGATCAACCGACTGCTGTCGGCCGACGTGGACCCCTGGGGTGCCGCCGACTGGTGGCTGGGCTCCAACGTGTGGCTCGACACCGCGCCCGCGAGGCTGCTGGGCACCGGAGTGGACCACGCTCTGCTGTCCGCCGCGCGAGCCGAGATCCCGGAGTGGTGAGCACGTGCCCGACCAGATGATCCCCGCCCCGACCGTCCGGGCGAAGCCGCATCGCCATGTGCTGCCGGCCGGTACCGAGCTGTGGCGTGTGCACAGCTCCCGGCGCGGAGCCACCGAGTTCAAGTCCGTACCGGCCGATCTGCACTGGGACGGCGGACGGTTCTGCCATATCAAGGACGATCTGAGCCCCGAGAAGCTCCCGTATCTGTACGCCGGTCTGTCCCCGCTGACCGCCGTGTGCGAGACCCTGGCCCGTGATCTGCGGCCGCGGCCGGACGGGCGGCGGCGCATCACCCAGCCGAAGGTGCGGGACATGGTGCTGTCCAAGGTGGTCGCGGCCATCGACCTGCCGCTGGTCGACCTGACGGACAACGCCCATCTGGCGGCGGTCCACCAGGACATCTGGCTCGTCCAGTCCGAGGCCCCGGCCTATCCGCGCACCCGCCGCTGGGGCTCCTGGATCCGTGGCCAGGCATCCTGGGCCGTGGGGATGCGCTGGCCGTCGCGCCAGGACTTCGGCCTGGTGTCGGGCGAGGTCTGCGCCCTGTACGAGGCCGAGGACGGCCCCGCCCTGCTCAAGCCGTCGTCGGAACCCCCGCTGGAGCTGAACACCCCGGCGGGCCGCGCCTACCTGAACGACCTGCTCGCACCGCTGCGCATCATGGTCCAACCTCCTCGCAAGCGCGCGTGACCTCACCGGGGCCCCGTATACGGGGACGTCAGCGCCGAGGAGGAGCGCAAGTCAGTCGGCGAAGCGGCGTACGTACCCGCGCTGCCAGGGCGTCTCCACCGCCCGCCGGTCGTAGTGGCGGCGGACGAAGTCCACCGCCTCCTTGGGCGGGACTCCGTCGAGGACGGCGAGGCAGGCCAGGGCCGTGCCGGTGCGGCCCCGGCCGCCGCCGCAGGCGATCTCGACGCGGTCGACGGGCGCCCGGTTCCAGGCCTCGGCGAGTACCGCCCGGGCCTCGGCGCGGTCGGCGGGCAGCCGGAAGTCCGGCCAGCGCAGCCAGTGCGCCTCCCAAGGGACTTCGGGAGGTTGCCTGCCGAGCAGATGGACGGCGTACGTCGGTAGCGGGCCGTCGGGCGGGAACGGCCGGCGCAGGGCACGGCCCCGCACCAGTCGACCGGAGGGCAGGCACAGGACGCCCGCACCGCTCGGGTTCCAGGTCGACTTCACGGGGCCAGAGGTCACGGGCCAGAGTAAACAGGGCGGAGGCACTCCTCCGACACTCCTCCGCCGGTCGAACTTCTGGAAAATACGCCATTCGTGTGCGCTGCCTTGACCGCCCCCACGGACCCTTTTATGTCACGCTGCCCCCTATGACGCCCGACCCCCCGGCGCCGCACCGCCGGTCGTTCCTGAAGTGCACCGGTGCGCTCGGCGCGGCCGCCGCCCTGTCCGCGTCGTCGGCCGCCTGCTCGTGGGGGCCGGAGTCCACGAACGACACCGGTGGTTCCGGCGGCGGCAAGAACGCCACGCTCATGGCGGTCATCGGCTACGGGAACGACGGCAGCTGGGATCCGACACAGACCGCGTCCGCGTTCGCCACGGCCGCCAACAACCACATCTACGAGGGGCTGGTCGACACCGATCCGATCTCGCGCGAGCCGTATGCCGCGCTCGCCACGCGGGTGCCCGCCGACCTCAGCGGCACGTCCTGGACGTTCCGGCTGCGCGCGGGCGCCACGTTCCACGACGGGACGCCGGTCACCGCCGACGACGTGGTCTTCGTCTTCGACCGGATCCTCGACCCGACCACGCAGACCCTCGCGAAGGGCTTCTTCGCCGGCTGGCTGCGGGAGGTCCGGAAGATCGACGCGCACCACGTCGAGCTGGTGCTGAAATTCCCTTTCCCCGACGGGATTTCGCGGCTCACCCTCGCGAAGATCATGCCCCGGCACGTCTTCTCCCGGCCGGGCGCCTGGGACGACGCGATCAGGGGCAAGGCGATCGGCTCGGGCCCGTACCGGCAGACCGCGCACCACCCGAAGTCGAACACCGTCTTCGAGGCGTTCGCCGCCTACAACGGGCCGCGCAGGCCCGCGTTCAAGAAGATGAACTGGCAGACCATGGTGGACGCCGCACCCCGCGTCGCGAAGATCTCCGGGGCCGCCGCCGGCGCGCGGATCGCCGACAACATCCCGTACGCCAACATCGCCCAGCTCACGAAGGGCGGCATGACCGTCCGGGGCGCCGCGGGGATGAACAACCTCTTCCTCATGTTCAACACCCGGCACAAGCCCTTCGACGACTTACGGGTCCGGCAGGCGCTGCACCACGCCATCGACACCGGCACGATGGTCGAGGTGGCCCTGAAAGGGCACGGGAAGCCGTCGACGTCGTTCCTCGACGAGGGCAACCCGAGCTACCGGCCCGCGAAGACCGTCTACTCGTACGACCCCAGGAAAGCGAAGCAACTCCTCGAAGCCGCCGGGGTCAAGGGGCTGAAGATCGACATCCTGGCGGTCAACGTCAGCTGGATCGTGGACTGCCTGCCGACCATCAAGGCGTCCTGGGACGCGATCGGCGTCGAGACGACGCTGTCGCCGCAGGAGACCACGGCCGTCTTCACCAAGATGGACCAGAAGCAGGACTACCAGGTCGTCGTGGCGGCCTCGAACCCGAATCAGTTCGGGCTGGACGCCGACCTGATCATGCACTACAACTACGGCCCCCAGAACCTCTGGATGGGCTACACCCGGTGGGCGGACCACCCCGTGGCGCGGCGGCTCTTCAGGGACATGGACCTGGCGACGCGGGAACCGGACGCCGACAAGAAGAAGACGATGATCCAGGACTACATCGACATCGTCGCCGAACAGGCCGTCCTCTACCCGGTCGTGCACAACGAGCTGATGACGGCGTGGGACGCCAGAAGGCTCACGGGGATGAGGGCACAGCCGTACCCGGGCATCAATCTGCTGCAAGCCAAGTGGGCTTAGACCGACCGGCAATTGGAGGGTGGGAGAAGGAGCGGGGTCTGGTGCGTGCGGCTGCAAGGCGGAGGAGGGAGTGATGGCGGAGCCATCGCGACCGACGACAACGCGGCAG